>NZ_JBLVQN010000021.1:0-98585 GCF_058323225.1 Neobacillus sp. PVCKKU3 | reverse complement strand
CTCCCTCATGCGAGGGAAGAAATTATCCGGTATTAGCTCCGGTTTCCCGAAGTTATCCCAGTCTTACAGGCAGGTTGCCCACGTGTTACTCACCCGTCCGCCGCTAACCAACAGGAGCAAGCTCCTATTGATTCGCTCGACTTGCATGTATTAGGCACGCCGCCAGCGTTCGTCCTGAGCCAGGATCAAACTCTCCAATAAAGTTGAGTTGATTAGCTCAAAAATGTTACGTTGGCTTCATTTCAAAAAAAATGAATAATTATTGTTTGTTGACGTTTTTGTTTGTTTAGTTTTCAAAGAACTATCTTGCGCGTCGCTCAAAAGCGACTTTATTAATATAACACATGGTGTTTATTAATGTCAACACCTTTTTTAAAACCGTCCACTGCGGAAAACTTTTTGAAAATGTTTCGCAGCGACGGTTATTAATATATCAAGTATTCACGAAAAGGTCAATAGCTTTTTTTGTTTTTTTACGATAGTTTTTGACTAACGCGGTAACAGCGGTGAAAAACACCCTGTCCCTTTGTCTCAAGATTAACGATTTCTAATAAATGTTTTTCAATTAAGTATTCAAGCAGGACTGACATATCAACGGAATACGGCATCAATTCCGGCTCACTCATGATTTCGCTAAACATCCAATGCTCTTTTTTACTTAAAACGTCTATTAAGTGGGAGGAACCGATGTTAGTTCTGGAGTGAATCAAGAATTCACTGGCAAGGAATAAAAGCTCGAGCCTTTGTTCCAATGTTTCCTCACTCACAACCAACTCAACATATAATTTATAAATTTCCGGTTCAATTTGCTTCACTTGCTGCCAAACCGTCAGTTCAGGATGAAGGCCATTTTCAATAATCGCTAATCTCGCCAGATGATGCAGGGAGTGAACGACATAATTATAGGCATCTAAATACTGTTTATTTTCAAACAGTGCTTTCCCATCCACATAGCGGCGGATTAACTTCGCAAATTCCAACCCCATTTTTATTTTTCGGCCATGGAACGGAAATTCTTCTAGTTCCTTTTTTAGATCGGCTACATATTCATTGCGGTCAAATAAAATTTTGGAATGATGAAGCCATTCAAAAATCTTTCGGTTGCTGCCTATTAAAATCCATTCTTGCAGCTGCGGCTCAGTGATAATATGCATGGCGGCTTTTTTGTCATCATACGAATAATGTTTTGTATATACAGGCTGATCTGCTTCTTTCACAATCATTAAAAGAATCGCATCAAACGAATCCGTCGTTTGACTTGACCGTTGTTTCTTTTCTACCAATAAAATCCCCAGGGTATTTAATTGGCTTGCCCTTTCTTGATAAATGGGCCGAAGAATGTCTTCCATCTTCTATACCTCCATTTTTCTAGCTAGCAATATATGTTCGACAGGAAGAAGAAATATCCTTCTAAAATTTAAGACAAAATTCGACATTCTTCTGAGTATCCTTTTTTCTCAATGGAGAATTGTGGTATAGTTTGTCTAGGAGGGAGAATCATGGCAAAATATTCGAGTAAAATAAATAAAATTAGAACGTTCGCATTGTCGTTGATCTTTGTTGGTTTTATCGTTATGTATGGTGGTATTTATTTTCGTACTTCACCACTTATTATGACCATCTTTATGATTTTTGGTCTGCTTTTTATTATCGCCAGCACGGTTGTTTATTTCTGGATTGGCATGCTGTCAACCAAAACCATTTCTGTAAAATGTCCTAGCTGCGGCAAACCCACTAAAATGCTTGGCAGGGTAGATATGTGCATGCACTGCCGCGAACCTTTGACTATGGATAAAGCCCTGGAAGGCAAGGAATTTGACGAAACTTATAATAAAAATAAAATGAAATAAAGGGATGACCAGCAATCGGTCATCCCCTTTTTTATAAACAAACAGCCGACTCCAAATTAGAATCGGCTTTACATTAGTGAACTTCTTTAGCAGAGCAATCCGGACAAGTGCCGTAAATTTCCATGCGGTGATTCGCCACTTTAAAACCAGTGACATGTGTCGCCAAGTGCTCCACTTCATCCAAGCCAGGATAGTGGAAATCAACAATTTTCCCACATTCCTCACAGATTACATGATAGTGATGGGTGGTAACAAAATCAAAGCGGGCAGATGCATCTCCATAGGTCAATTCCTTTACAAGGCCTACTTCACGAAATACTCGTAAATTATTGTAAACCGTTGCCACACTCATATTCGGGAATTTGCCCTCTAACGCTTTATAGATTTCATCTGCAGTAGGATGTGACATCGAGCTTATTAAATATTCAAGTATCGCATGACGTTGCGGAGTAATACGCACCCCAGTATCCTTTAAGGTATCCAACGCTTCTTTTAATTGATTCATCGCCATGCACCTCTTTTCAAAAAAATATTCTTACATTGTAATTGTTATAATTAGTTTACTAGGTAATTTGTACTTTTGTCAATATTGTAATACTGCAAACACCGAAGTTCATTAGCTATGTAATGTTTGTTCAGAAGCTCCTAACTGGTGGTTGACAAATCTCGCAGTGACAAACAACAAGTCAGAAAGACGGTTTAAATACGCCAGCACAAGCGGATTGACATCCTCCCCTAAGCCGACGGCACATCTTTCTGCTCTTCTTGCAATGGTCCTGGCCACATGGAAGGCTGCACCTGCAGGATGTCCCCCAGGTAAAATGAAATTCGTCAACGCCGGCAGGCTTGAATCCCATTCGTCAATTTGTTTTTCCAGTTCTTCAATATCCGCTAATGCTAATGACCACTTTACTTCCTTCCCTTTCGGAGTTGCGAGCTCAGCACCGACATGAAATAGGTTTGTTTGTATTTTATGATATGCTTTTTCAATTATTTCTTTCCCCTGAAAATTTTCCTTAGTTAAATAGCTTAATGCCAGTCCAATCATCGAATTCGTTTCATCACAGGTTCCGTAGGCCTCGACGCGAAGGTCGTTCTTTGCTACCCTTTGCCCGTAAATAAGTGAAGTTGTTCCTTTATCCCCTGTTTTCGTATAAATTTTCATTTTTCAATACCCCCTATTGGTAAATTTCAGCTCCACATGTCTATAAATCTTTTCTTCATCATATCACCTAGGTCATTTATTAGAAAAGAAAGAAGGCATAAAAAAGGGGCCCGAATGGACCCAATAAGTTTTATCTGAGGAGGTATGCCCTAATAAAATGATATTCACATGAAGCACTTTTGCATTGGACAAAAGCCTTTTCTTGCGAAAATAGGCAGTATCTTATTGGTTTTCTCTGATATAGGTTAAAGCCTCTTCGACATGTCCTTTAACCTGAACCTTTCGCCATTCCTTCGCAATATTACCCTCTTTATCAATGATAAAAGTCGACCGTTCAATGCCCATGTATTCTTTCCCGAAGTTTTTCTTTAGCTTCCAAACGCCGTATTCCTCCGCCACTTGATGATCGTTATCGGCAAGGAGCAGAAATGGCAGACCGTATTTCTCAACGAATTTTTGATGGCGGTCTACCGGATCGGGGCTGACGCCTAAAATAACGGCATTAAGGTCGGCAAACTGCTCATGTTGATCACGGAAATCACACGCTTCCGTCGTGCATCCCGGCGTCATATCCTTTGGATAAAAATAAAGCACGACATTTTTTCCTTTTAACTCTGACAAAGTAACCTTCTCGCCAGTTTGTGCTTCTAGTGTAAAATCAGGTGCTTGTTTACCAATTTCTACTGTCATTTTATTCACTCCACTTTGAAAAATATTCCTATTTATAGCCTAACCAATGTGATGGAACAATACAACTTTCATGCACCTGGGGATTTATTTTTCCCGATCAAACATGACCTTGGCCACGAACGCGGCTGGGAGCGTATAGCCTATTAATGCTTCAATGACGGCAATCAGCCTGCCGATGCCTTGAGGAATCACATCTCCATTGCCGACCGAGAATAACATCATCGCACTAAAATAAAAGCTCGTTTCAAAAATGTTCCGGTGTTCGGCGTTATTTATTTCCGCCAACACCTTCATTCCCGCTAATTCAAAAATTAAATAAATCAGCCCAAATCCGAAGATGACAGTTAAATAGCATGTTCCTAAATAAAAGAAATTGTCAAAGGACACCAATTTGCCCTTAATCGTGTTGGGAATAAATAAGGTCCGAATACTCATGAAGATGCAAAAAATCACAATCGGCAGCAAGAAATAAATCACAAGACCACCTCTAATATTTGTACAGATTAGTTCATTGTATGTGGGCTTGACCAATAAAATATCAAAAAACCGTGCCGAATGTAGCACGGTTTTAATTAATTATTAATTGCCGGCGCCGCGGTATTTTTTGACCCCCTGATTCCAGAGGAATACGGAGAGCGCAAAAAAGATGATGCCGATTGCAGGTGTTAAAAACGAATAGATATACCATTCTTGTTTTTTAAGAAAAAAAGCAGCGGGATAGACGCCAACGAAAGCAAACGGCAAAATCCAAGTGAGCACGAAGCGGATCACCGTATTATAGATATTGACCGGATAGCGGCCGTAGTTGCTGATGTTGTACATCATCGGCATGAGCGAGGTTTTCGCATCCGCCCAGAAGCTGACGCAGGCGAGCATCACAAAGATGCCGCCGTAAACAAGCGCGCCGCCGATGACGAAAATAATAAAGAGAAACGGATCAAACCAATCCACCTGCAGGTTTAACCGGCTACCCGCATAAAACATGACAGCCAAGCCGGTAACCGCCCCTAATAAAGCTTCCAGTTCCAGCCGCTCGAGGATAATCTGAAAAAGACTATGAATCGGCCTAGTCAGGATACGATCAAGCTCTCCCCTTACAATATAACGCTCGTTGAAATCCCAGATATTAAAGAAGGCCGAAAAGACCGCGTAAGGTACTAAGAAAAATCCATATATAAAAATAATTTCATCACGGCTCCAGCCGCCGAGCAGCTGGGTGTGGCCAAAGACGACCAGAATAAAGACGAGATTGATGGCCTGGGACATAAGGTCCGAGAAAAACTCGACAAACAAGTCAGACCGATATTGCAATCTTGTTTTCATATATTGCGACATGTATTGAAAAAACATCGTTACGTAAAACACCATTTACCCCCCTTGAATGACCAGCTGTTTTTTCGCAATAACCCAAAGAATTTGGATGGGAATGAGGAGGATGATAACCCAAATAAATTGCTGGCCGATGGCTTGAATGGCCTGCTGGTGCGTGAATCCCTCTGTATAGATCATGCTTGGTATATAGCTGATTCCCTGAAACGGCAGGAATTTCATAATTCCCTGCGCCCAGCCCGGGAAAAAGCTCATCGGCAAAAGCAGCCCGGAAAACAGGTCAATGACGACCCGCTTAGCACGGATTAGGCCTGAATTATTATATAAGAAGAAAGTCGTAATTCCGGTTAACAGATTTAACTGGGTGTTAATGAAAAAGCTTAGTAGGATGGAGATGGCGAATAATCCCCATACGTCTGGCTTTAATGTGATTTGGATTGGAAATACGAAATAAACAATAATGAGTCCCGGCAGCGAGAAGAAAAATAACCGAAAAATCCCTTCCCCCAGTCCCTGCATGGTTTTCATGCCGAGGTAGTTGTAGGGACGGATCAGTTCAACGGCCACCTTCCCTTCCATGATTTCCATCGCCATTTCCCGGTCCAGGTTGTTGAAATAAAAGGCCCGCGCCATCCAGGAAATCGCCACATAGGTTGTCATTTGTGTAATGGATAGACCCTGGATTTCCTCCTTGCCGCTGTAAATTGCTGTCCACAGAAAATAATAGGCGCCGATGTTGATGCCGTAGATGAGGATGCCCGTATAATAATTTGTTCGGTAGGCGAGCATCATTAAAAAACGGATGCGAATCATTTCTAAATATTTATCCAACTTCCACCGCACCCTTTTCGTAAATATTGCGGATGATTTCTTCCGTGGATGTTTCGTTGATTTTAATGTCCTTTATTTTAAAAGCAGCGACGATTTTGGCAATCAGCTGTGAGATGAGTTCGTCGTTGTTTTGCATGTTGGCGGTAAAGATTTGTTCCTTTTCGTCGTGCTCCCATTTGACAGGAAGAGCGGCTGTAAGTTTTTTTACGGCTGGCAAATCAACTTTTTCAAGGAACTGGAATTGCAGCTCTTTGCCATCCCCTAATGTGTCTTTTAAATTTTTCAAAGCCCCGTCATAGATGATATTTCCTTCATCAAGCATAATGACGCGTTCGCATAATGCCTCGATGTCAGAGAGATCGTGCGTTGTTAAGAGAATGGTTGTATTGTATTTTTCATTGATTTCTTTTAAAAATTCACGGATTTTTAGTTTTACTAGGACATCGAGGCCGATCGTCGGTTCATCCAGAAAAAGAAGCGGCGGATTGTGGATGAGTGCCGCGGCTAGCTCGCAGCGCATTCGTTGTCCGAGCGATAGCTTTCTGACTGGTTTGTCAAGAAGCGGCTCGATATCGAGTGTTTTGATGACATGGTTCATATGGTCGTCATATTGTTCATCCGTTACCTTATATACCTTTTTGAGGAGCCGGAATGACTCCTGGACGGCGATGTCCCACCATAGTTGGGAACGCTGGCCAAACACGACGCCGATTGTTTGGACAAATTTTTCCCGCTCCTTATGGGGATTCATGCCGTTCACTTTGATTTGCCCGCCGGATGGGGTTAAAATACCTGTTAACATTTTGATGGTTGTTGATTTACCGGCCCCGTTTTCGCCGATATAGCCGACCATTTCCCCTTGCTTGACGTTAAAACTGATATCGTTGACGGCACGTGCTATTTTATAATTTCGTGTAAAAAGGTCGCGGAACGCGCCCGCTAAGCCGGAACGGCTGGAATAGGCTTTGAATTCTTTTCGTAAGCTGTTTACTTCTATCGCGTTCTTCATTTATATGGCACCTCCTGATGTGGCTTGTGGCTTACCCTAATGTTTTAGTTTAGCCAATTGGGGGCGGAGGTACAACTATCTTGCTTTTTATATTTTTGGGGAAGGGTTGAGGCTTGAAGTGGGTTGCAATTCTTGTAAATTGGGTGCGAGTTGATTCCAATTAGACAGTTCTTGATTTGAGACAGGGGAAATGTCTTTTAGAGGTGCTCTTATTGAACAATTCCGGTTTGGCGTTGGAGCAAAATGTCCTTTAGGCTTTCTATTGGACAAAACCGTCCCGCCTCCATCGACCCTATGAAGACCGAAATCTTATCAGCCCCAACCCATAATGTCCTTCATTAGCCTCATGAAGACCAATTCCAACTCATACCCACCCCATAATGTCCTTCATCCGCCTCATGAAGACCAAATCCAACTCATACCCGACCCATAATGTCCTTCATCAACCCTATGAAGACCAAAATCATTTCAGCCCTGACCCATAATGTCCTTCATCCTCCTCTTGAAGACCAAATCCAACTCATACCCACCCCATAATGTCCTTCATCGACCCTATGAAGACCAAAATCATATCAGCCCTGACCCATAATGTCCTTCATCCGCCTCATGAAGGACAAAAACCCTTCACCTCCACCCCATAATGTCCTTCATGGACCCTATGAAGACCAAAATCTTATCAGCCCCAACCCACAATGTCCTTCACCCCCGCCCCACCCCAAAATGTCAAAATAGTAAATCACAAAAAACATGCTAGAATAGGAATGTTAATAAAAAAGGAGGAAACCCAAGTGCATTTTACCAATTCAGAACGAATACATAATGAAGCTCTCGAACATATTGTCGGCGGGGTCAACAGCCCATCCCGTTCCTATAAGGCAGTCGGCGGCGGCGCGCCGGTTGTGATGGAACGCGCTCAGGGCGCGTATTTTTGGGATGTTGACGGCAACCAGTACATTGATTACCTTGCTGCCTACGGACCGATCATTACCGGTCATGCCCATTCGCATATTACCGAAGCCATCAAGCGCGCGGCAGAAACCGGCGTCCTATACGGAACTCCGACGCCGCATGAAGTAAAATTCGCGAAAATGCTAAAGGAAGCTATTCCTTCATTAGACAAGGTCCGCTTTGTCAACTCCGGAACAGAAGCGGTCATGACGACAATCCGTGTTGCCCGTGCCTACACAGGCCGTGACAAAATCATCAAATTTGCCGGCTGCTACCATGGACACTCTGACCTTGTTCTTGTCGCCGCCGGTTCTGGACCTTCAACCTTAGGTACTCCGGATTCAGCAGGCGTGCCGAAGTCGATTGCCCAAGAAGTTATTACTGTCCCATTCAATGATATTGAACCGTACAAAGAAGCTCTAGAAAAATGGGGCGATCAAATTGCCGCTGTTCTCGTTGAACCGATTGTCGGCAACTTCGGAATCGTCGAACCAAACCCTGGTTTCCTAGAGCAGGTAAATGAACTTACCCACGCGGCTGGTGCGCTAGTAATCTACGATGAAGTCATTACAGCCTTCCGGTTCATGTACGGCGGGGCCCAAGACCTCCTCAACGTCAAGCCTGACCTTACGGCAATGGGGAAAATCATTGGCGGCGGACTGCCAATTGGGGCATATGGCGGACGGAAGGAAATCATGGAAACAGTCGCCCCTCTTGGCCCTGCCTACCAGGCGGGAACAATGGCCGGCAACCCTGCCTCGATCCTATCGGGCATCGCCTGCTTAGAAGTGTTAAAACAAGAGGGCCTTTACGAATATTTAGATCGCCTCGGCGCGATGCTGGAAGAAGGTATTCTTGAGGCTGCTAAGGAACACAATATCCAAATTACCATCAACCGCTTAAAGGGTGCCTTAACCGTCTATTTCACTGATGAAAAAATTGAAAATTATGAGCAGGCGGAAAAAACGGATGGAGAGATGTTTGCAAAGTTCTTTAAACTGATGCTGCATCAAGGAATCAACCTCGCTCCATCCAAATATGAAGCTTGGTTTCTCACAATCGCCCATACTGAGGAAGATGTGGAAGCAACTCTCCATGCGGTCAGGAATGCATTTTCTTCACTAAAACAAGAATAAATATGCATATTTCATGCACGAAAGGGAGCTATAGAGGCTCTCTTTTTATTTAGAAAAACAAATTGTAAACGTTTTCATGTAAGGCTTTTCATCTATATTTTCGATTAGAATCATGCCAAATTGATATCCAAACTTTTGAATAATTATTTGATTTCTGAAAATTCGTATGATACGATATGTTTATTATTTTTCCTTTTTTCTCTTAACTTTTTTCCTGCAATTTTTCAAGTTATCAATTATCAGGAGGTGAAGCGGCTTCCTTTAGGAATTCTGAAGAAGCCCGACAAAATGACACAAAGATGGACGCCATCTCAATTTAAAGATTTTCATAAACATGAACACGATGCTTGTGGAATAGTCGCTTGCCTTGAAAAAGCACAGATCCCAACAAGGAATAACATATTTGCTTGTATAGACGCTCTTGTGACCATGAACCACCGCGCAGGCTTTATTAACGGTGAGGGAGATGGCGTTGGAATCCATACAGATATCCCAAGGGACCTTTGGAAGGAAAAGCTGCTTCAGGCAGACCTTGACCCAGCACTCACGGAAAAAGAGGGCTTTGCTGTAGGTCATGTTTTTATCAGCAGGAAAGCAAATTGGGCTGAGGTTAAGCAAGAATTAGCAGACAAACTAGTAAAATATGAATTGGAGCTAATCTTTGAAACAACTGAGGTCACCAATCCATCAGCATTAGGTCCAATTGCCATTCAGGAAAACCCGGTTTTCTGGCAATTTGCCATCCTATCAAACAAGAACGGCCAGGAATTAAACAAGGTCCTGTTCGAAGCATTGGTTGATTTTGAAAATAATGAACTTGTTCACGTAGCGTCTTTCAGCCAAAACCATGTTGTTTACAAAGTAATGGGCGCAGGTGACATTCTGCCGCGCTATTACCAAGACCTAGCAAACCCACTTGTGGCTTCCACCATGACACTTGGCCACAACCGTTATTCTACAAACACTCTCTCCAGCTTTTTCCGGGTACAGCCTTTCAGCGTGCTTGGTCACAATGGTGAAATCAATACCATTTCCAAGCTTCGTGATGAGGCAAGAATGATTGGTGTACCACTTGTAAAAGACGGGAGTGATTCCCAGGATTTAAGCAGAACGATGGAAACATTAATCTGTCGTGATGGCTACTCCTTATTCGAAGTAATGGATTTATTATTCCCGCCGATTATTAATGAAATCAAAGCTTATCCAGAGCATTTACAAGATTTATATACTTATATGCGTGAAGCCTGGGGACATTTTGCCCAAGGTCCTGCCGGTATTATCTCAAGATATGGTGATGAGGCCGTGTTCAGTGTCGATGCACTTGGACTCCGCCCGCTGTGGATGCTTGAAACGGAAACTTCCTACCTATTCTCGTCTGAACCAGGAATCATTCCTTCAAGCGAATACGTAAATGATCCGAAGCCATTAGCACCTGGTGAAAAGGTTGGCTTTAAATGGAACGGAAACCAGCTTGAAGTTTTTGAACAAAGCCAATACCAAAAAGTAGTTTTTAACCGTTTTTCAAAACGGGTTAACCTCCAAGGAGCAAGACTGCGTCTGCAGCCGCCGGCACTTGGCAAAACCGTAACCATGAATTATCCAGATAAAATTCATAACGGGCAATACAAATCATTTGGCTGGGAACGCGAGCATATTCAATTAATCGAGCAAATGGCCGAAAAAGGCGTCGAGCCGATTCGTTCACTTGGCCATGACTCACCGCTTGCAGCCTTAAATCCAGAACGTGTCAACATTGCCGATTATATTAAAGAAAGCGTAGCGGTTGTCACAAATCCAGCGATTGACCGCGACCGGGAAACAGAGCATTTCTCCACCCGTGTCATTATTGGCAAGCGCCCAACATTATTTTCAGCTGCCGAAAAAGCGGAATCAGTCATTGAATTGACAACACCGCTGCTCTTAGAAGGCAAAGCCGGCTTCGCATGTGCCGAAAGCTTAGGACAGCCGACTTTTGATCAGCTTGTCCAGCAGTTCCAAGAGCAAAAGCTGATCGCTTATATTTCAACTACCTTCCAAACGGATGAAACAGTTGATGCTGCCATTGAAAGACTTGCAAACGAAGCTGTTCAGGCTGTTCAGGCTGGTAAGTCGCTGCTTGTACTTGACGATGCAAAAGCCCATCAAGAGAATTCTTATTGGCTTGACCCGCATCTCGTCACATCTGCGATTGATCAAGCTTTAGTGAAAGCAGAATTAAGAAGAGATTGTTCATTATTGCTTCGCTCTGCAGCGATTCGTTCACTTCATGACATTATTACTGTTTTTGGCTTAGGTGCAGATTTAATCAGCCCATACTATATGTTCTTAACGGTTCAGAATGAATCAACAACGCCGTTAACGAACCTTTACAGTGCATTAACAAAAGGTATAGAAAAAGTCATTTCAACGATTGGTATCCATGAACTGCGCGGCTATGGACGCCTGTTCTCCAGTATCGGTCTGCACGAGTCGATTGCCAATGTATTAAACATTGTGAACTTCTTCGGCTCAGATGAAATTGAAAATAATTTTGAAGCAATGAAACAGGATGCTTTAAAAAGAGCAGAAGATTATCAGAATGATAAGGAAAGAGTCGGAAAAACGTTCAGCCTCTTCCCACGGATTTGGAAAGCGATTGGCGAAGTGGCCTCCACTGGTGATTACAGCGCATATCGCGATAAAATCTCCGAGCAGGAAGAAGCAAATCCGGTTACAATCCGCCATTTAGTTCAATTAAAGCAAGGCCTAAATCAGGTATCGCCTAATGATGTTGATCTTCGTGTCGGTGATCATGATCTGCCGTTTTTGATTTCCTCCATGTCTTTCGGTTCGCAAAACGAAATTGCCTTCAGAGCTTATGCTGAAGGGGCTGACCGCTTGAACATGGTGAGCTTGAACGGTGAAGGCGGCGAAATCAAGGATATGCTCGGCAAATATCCAAGAACACGCGGCCAGCAGATTGCTTCGGGACGATTTGGGGTTAACGCCGAACTTTTAAACTCTTCTAATCTATTAGAAATCAAAATCGGTCAAGGTGCAAAGCCTGGTGAAGGCGGACACTTGCCTGGTTCTAAGGTGACGGCCAAGGTTGCGGCAGCACGTAACGCTACACTTGGTTCTGACTTAATTTCACCGTCCAATAACCATGATATTTATTCGATTGAAGACTTGGCACAAATGATTCAGGAGCTAAAAACAGCAAACGACCAGGCAAAGATTGCTGTTAAGGTTCCGGTCGTTCCAAACATTGGAACAATCGCAGTCGGTATCGCTAAAGCTGGCGCAGATGTCATTACTCTGAGCGGTTTTGATGGCGGTACAGGGGCGGCCAGAATCCACGCCCTTCAGCACGTCGGCCTCCCTGTTGAAATCGGCGTAAAAGCAGCTCATAACGCATTACTTGAAAGCGGCCTGCGCCACAAGGTGGAATTATGGGCTGACGGCGGTATGAAGAGTGTAATGGACGTTATGAAAATCATGCTTCTTGGTGCCAACCGTGTTGGCTTTGGTACATTGGCAATGCTGTCAATCGGTTGTACGACCTGCCGCGGCTGTCATTTAGATACCTGCCACGTGGGTATTGCCACTCAGATTGAAACGGAAGCACAGGCAAAAGACCACGGTCTTCGCCGCTTCGTACCGCGTCAATTTGATTTAGCCGTTCAAGGAATTATGAATCTATTCACTGCATTTGGTACTGAATTAAAAGCACTTGCAGCAAGCCTTGGAATCCGCAATCTGCAAGATGCCGTCGGTCGTTCCGAACTATTAGAGCAAGTGAAAGGCCAAAATCAGCTGAACCTTTCTTACCTATTAAAGCCATTAGAAATCAGCCAGTTTGCTAAAATTGAAGCTTCTAAGTCTGTTTCCGAAGCGCAATTGCAAGTGGCAGCTGGCGCTGAGTATCTTGATGCAAGTGTGGATCAGCTTCACTCTTCAAGGGAATTCGTCAGCGTCACATCTGAACAGCGGGTATTGGGAAGCCGAGTTTCCTGCCACCGTGTCCGCGGCAGATTGGATGGCTCTTACAAGCAGCTTCCGCCTGTCCAGCTTAAGTACAAAGAGGGCTCCATCCCTGGTAACGGATTAGGCGCATACAACAGTGAAGGAATTGAAATCACCGTTAACGGCGGCGGTCAGGACGGCGTTGGTAAGACCTCCTTTGGCGGTAACATTCATGTTCTGAAATCAAAAGGCAAAAACGGCCAATACGTCAACGGTTCTGTTGGTAAAGGCTTCGGCTACGGTGCCCAAAAGGGTCTCCTTGTTGCCCAGGGCAATGCTGATGCCCGTGCCGGAATCCGCCTCTCTGGTGCCGATCTTATAATCGGCGGACAGCTGAAAAGTGCGCTTCCTGAAAAAGAAAACGGCAATATCGGTGCCAACGCTAATATCAAAGGATTTGCGTTTGAATATATGACAAACGGACGCGGTCTTGTTCTTGGGGACCCAGGTCCATGGATTTGCGCAGGTATGACCGGCGGTGTCATCTATGTCCGCCAGCAGCCTGAACTCGGATTAACCAAGGAAGCTGTACAGAGACGCGTTGCCAAAGGCGCCAAAGTATCGGTTGTCAATTTAACCGAAAAAGGCAAACAGGACATTAATGAGCTCTTAGGCAAATATACAGCCCTGTTAGCCGAGAACGGCCAAACGGAAGAAGCCGAACAGCTTCAAAGCTTGCTGGCAAGCCCAGAGGAGCACTTCGTGCAAATTACTCCTGTTAAAGAGCAGGCTGATCCATCCGTATCTACAGAATAATATATTTTCCAAAAAGCATTCGCGTATTATTGCGGATGCTTTTTTTAAGCAACTTTTAAAAATAATGTCATATAATTTCTCTTGATTAAATAGTTTAATCCCTGTATAGTACTTAATTGTTTAGCTCTCGAGCAAACTATTAAGAAATTATGTATCTTTGAAAGGAATCTATTATCAAATGAAGTTAGGTGCCCGCATTTTAAAAACGGGAATTGCGATTGTCTTGTCTCTATACTTGGCATATTTGCTGCATTCGCCCTCTCCTGTCTTTGCAGCCATTGCCGCGATTTTTGCCATCCAACCGACCATTTACCGCTCTTATCTAACGATTATTGAACAAGTTCAAGGGAACATCATTGGTGCCATTCTTGCGGTCGTCTTTGTTCTTCTGCTAGGAAATCATACGATTGTCATTGGACTGGCAGCGATTATTGTCATCACGCTTAACCTTAAATTTAAATTGGAAAATACGATAGGGTTATCGCTCGTTACGCTTATTTCGATTATGGAGGCACCGGGAAGTGATTTTATCACCTTTGCGGCCATCCGTTTCTCCACGATCATGATTGGGGTATTTTCGGCCTTTATCGTCAACCTGGTGTTTATGCCGCCCAAATATGAAAATAAGCTTTATTTAAAAATTGGCAGTACAACCGAGGAAATCATCAGATGGATCCGCTTGAGCATACGCCACGATTACGACCATCAATTGCTGAAAACGGATATTGGCAAGCTGAAGGAAAACATCAAAAGCATTGAACAATTTTATACGATGTATAAAGAAGAACGAAGCTATTTTAAAAAGAACCTTTTAGAAAAATCAAGAAAACTCGTGGTTTACCGGCAAATGACCATAGCCGCCAGAAAAGGTCTGGACACCTTAAAAAGAATTCACCGCTTTGAAAATGAACTATTGCTGCTGCCAGAACCATTTAAGGAAGCCATCCAGGAGCAGCTTGACAGCCTCATTTACCAGCATGAACAGATTATGCTGCAGTTCATTGGAAAAATTCCTATTACAACAGCTTCACCCGTAGAAAAGGTCAGCACAGATAAAAAGCTGCTCTTTGACTTATTTCTAGTCCATCAAAAAGAGTTTGCAGCTGATGATGATAATCAGCATCTCTACCATACCATGCAAATTGTCGCCTCGATTATTGATTACAGCGAGCAGGTGGAGCATCTAGATGTGTTAATTACCAGCTTTCATTCCTTCCACCACAACGAAATATCCATTGAAGAAGAAAGCAACCAATAAAAAAACCGAAGCCATAACGCTTCGGTTTTTTTAAATGGATGTTTGTTCATTTTTATTGTCCAGCTGCTGGACTTGAAATAGTTTATAATAATTCCCCTGCTTAGCCATTAACTCATCGTGCGTACCTGATTCCACAATCTGGCCATGTTCAATCAGAATTATTCTGTCTGCGTGAGTGATGGTCGATAATCGGTGCGCAACAATAAAGGTCGTCCGGTCCTTCGCCAGTTCCTCCAGCGCCTCTTGAATGTAGTGTTCACTTTCCAAATCGAGTGCTGAGGTTGCCTCGTCAAGAATTAAGATGGGCGGATTTTTTAAAAAGACACGGGCGATGGCGACCCGCTGCTTTTGGCCGCCGGACAGCTTGACGCCTCTTTCCCCCACCTTCGTATCATAGCCTTCCGCCAGATGTTGGATAAACTCGTGGGCATTGGCCGCTTTTGCCGCCGCAAACACTTCTTCTTCGGTAGATTCCGGCTTACCTAGTAAAATATTATCCTTAACCGACTCGCTGAATAAAATATTGTCTTGGAACACGACGCCGATTTTATCCCGTAACGATTGAACCCTAAATTGGCGGATATCTACCCCATCAAGCGTAATCCGGCCGTCGGTGACATCGTAAAAGCGCGGAATCAAACTTACCAGCGTGGATTTCCCCCCGCCGCTCATCCCGACAAGCGCGATCGTTTCTCCTTTTTTCACTTGAAGGTTTATATTTTTTAATACCGACTCTTCGTTTTCGTTATAAGCGAAGGAAACATTTTCAAAGTTGATATTCCCCGTTACCTGCCCGCATTCCACCGCATCCGGGGCATCCACGACATCATATTTTTCATCCAAAAATTCAAAAACCCGGTCCATTGAGGCAAACGACTGGGTAATCGTCGTGGACGAGTTCACCAATCTTCTTAACGGATTGTACAGCTTATCAATATAGGCGAAAAACGCCACCATTGTCCCTAGGGAAAGTTGATGGTGAATTACCAAATAAGCGGAGTAGCCAATCACAATTAACGGAGCAATATCGGTAATCGTGTTGACTGCCGAAAATGATTTCGCATTCCAGCTCGTGTGTTGGAGTGCTTTTTCCAAAAAGTTCTTATTCTGCTTATCAAATTGGGTTTGTTCATATTCCTCAATCGCAAAGCTCTTAATTACCGGCATACCCTGCACCCGCTCGTGGAGATAGCTTTGCACCTCAGCAAGGGCTTGTGACCGTCTTCTCGTGAGATTGCGTAGATTCCCGAAAAAGTACCTAATCGAAAACGCATAAAGCGGGAACAACAAAATAGACACAAGCGTCAGCTTTACATTCATGGAAAACATGAGAATAATGGCAATAACGATGGTGGCGATATCAAGCCAGAGGTTCATCAATCCGGTCACAACAAATGTTTTTGTCTGCTCAACATCATTGATGACCCGTGAAATGATTTCTCCTGCCCGGGTATTGGCATAATATTTAAAGCTTAATTTTTGAATATGTTTATACATTTTATTGCGGATATCATATAAGACCTTGTTTGATGTCCATTGCGCATAATACTGGCGATAATACTCAATCGGCGGCCTCAGGATCACAAAAACGAGCAGCATGACGCCCATGATGAGCATTAATTTATGAATTTTTCCATCGGTGGATAAGGCATGATTGCCAATGATATCATCGATCACATACTGAATTAAAATGGGAATGATGAGAGGAATGGAAAATTTAATAATACCGATGAAAATCGTGGCGATGATTTGCCAGCGGTATGGTTTGACAAATTGAAGGTATCTGCGGATGCTCTCCAAACCAGTTTCCCCCTTCTTATTAAAAATGAAGACATATAAAAACCTGTTGATGCTCATCAACAGGCGTTTGTTTCCTACACACCAATTAACGTCTGTATGTTAAATAACGTTCATACCAAATATCAATAAAATCTGGTGCGAATGGGCCGCTTCGCTGCCTAATCCATTGAATCAGCTTATCTACATTCCGTTTTAAAATTTGGTCAATGACATCGGGATAATTCATTTCCCGGCGGTGACGTTCGTATTCATCCTCGTCAAGAAGATTAAAAGTCATGTCAGGATACACCTTAATATCAAGATCATAATCAATATATTTTAACGCCTCTCCATCAAAGATGAAGGGTGAGCTTATATTGCAATAATAATAAATCCCGTCTTCCCGAATCATGCCAATCACATTAAACCAATATTGGGAATGAAAATAACAAATGGCCGGTTCTCGTGTAATCCACGTTCTGCCATCCGACTCCGTGACAAGTGTCCGATCATTTGCGCCAATCACTAAATTCTGCGACCCTTTTAAAATCGTTGTTTCTTCCCAGACGCGATGGATGTGCCCATTGTGTTTATAGCTATGTATTTGTACTGGTTCACCTTCGATGGGTACGCCCATTTTCTCCCCTACCTTCATTTCCGAACCTTTGCTAACCTGACCTGCTATTCAAATAAACCGACAAAAGGCAACAAAGTAAATTCCTTTTTCTATTATTATAACGGTTGAAGCCGGAATTTAAAACAAAAGAACCATATTTCTATGGTTCTTTGTAAATTTTGCGGATTATTTTTTCCTCTAAATGGTTTGTGTTAAATTCATTTCCCGGTAGGAATTGATCACTTCTTCAGTCTGTTTTTCAAACATCGCCTGAATTTCTTTTAATTCCTTTTTCATTTGTTGAATATCGGCTTGGATACTTTCTAAATCAGTTTCATTTTGCAATGCCTGCAATTCCGCTTCAATCTGCTGGCAACGCTCAAGTTCTGCCTGAAGAAAAAGCAACTTTTCCATTGTTGCCATTTGCTCGGAAACTAATCGATTAAAATGATCCATTTCCCTCACCGCCTTCATAATTGTCCTTACTAATAATTCTTTATGGCAGATATTTTTTCCTTTGACTACTTATGTAAAGTAAAGGGAGGTTTTGTCGAATTTCTGCAGAAAAAAAGAAGGCACTCTTCCGAATGAGAGTGCCTTCACGTAGGTAATTTTATTAGCTTTGGCCAAATTGACCAGATGTACCTTGGTTTTTACGAGCTTCTGATTGTTGGTTTTGCTGTCTTACTTCTTGTGCATTTGTTTCAGAAGCAAATTCTGTTCCGAATTGGCCAGCTGCACCTGCACCAGCAGACTGAGCGTTTTGTTGTCTTACTTCCTGGATGTTAGTTCCAGCAGAAGTTTTGTTTGGTTGTTGATTGAAGTTAGCCATTTATTATCACCTCCACGAATTTTAATTTACCCAGCCTCGTGGAGATTATCCTTAAATTTTTGAAAAATAAATTTAAACCAAAAGCGAAATGCCTCCATCAACGATAATTGTCTGTCCGCGAATCATGTTGGAGTCGTTTGAAAGCAGGAACATAATGCAATTTACCATATCATCCACTTCAACCATTTTTCCTGCAGGCGTTTTTTGTCTTGCCTCTTCTAGGAGTTCTTCGCGATTTGGAAAAGATTTTAGGGCATCCGTATCAACAGCCCCTCCAGAAACGGCATTCACAATAATATTTTTCGGTGCAAGTTCCACTGCTAAATATCTGGTGAGTGCTTCTAGCGCCGCTTTTGATACTCCAACGGCTGTGTAATTTTCCAAATAGCGAATTGATCCTAATGAGCTGATGCTGACAATTTTTCCGCCACCATTTCTTTCCATCAGCTTTGCCGCTTCCTGGGCGCAAAATAACAGGGCTTTACTGTTGATGTTTAGTGTCCAATCCCAGTGTGATTCCTCAAGCTCCATTGCTGGACGCTGAACACCGGATGCGGCGTTGTTTACAAATATATCTAAGCGGCCAAATTCCTCGTCAATTTGCTTGAACATTTCTTTTATTTTACTGACATCGCCGACATTGGCTTTGACAATGAACGCTTTCCTGCCTAAAGCTTTCACCTGCTCCGCAGTTTCTAAGGCGCCCTTTTTGCTGCGCGCATAATTAATTACAATATCATATCCTTCCTCCGCTAACCGGATGGCGGCTGCTCTGCCAATTCCACGGCTACTGCCTGTTACTAATGCTACTTTTTGTGTCATCTTTCTGTCTCCTATCTTTTATTCAATTGGTTTCATTTTAGCTTTTCCATGAATAGATGACAATTAATATACAAAACTAAGGCAAGAAACCCTTTTGAAAGGATGTAGTCAAATGTATGTAGGACGAGATATGACTGAACTCTCGATGATGGCAAAAAATGATTGGAAGGATAGCGAACTTGCCTTTTTTCATCATGCCTTGCAGCAGATTACTCCCTATTTGAACAGTGAGGGACAATCTATTCACAGACAGATTATTGAAGAAATTGAAAACCGAGGCGGCTTCGACAGAACTGAAGCAAATTACACAAACGGCACTAAGCCCACATACGATTAACCGGTTTATGCTCAAAAAAAGGGCCTAGCCCCAGAGCTGCATGACTGTGTTAAGCTTTAGCAGCATTGGGGTCAGGCCTATTTGAATATTCAAGATAGATTTTGAACATTTTTTGATAAGGGACTGGGAAGGCGTAGTCCTTTATTTCATCTAAGGTGACGAGTTTCCAATCGCTTCCTTCCGGTATGTTGGATTGTAATTCTCCGTTATAAATTTTGATATTCCAGACAAGATGAGAAAAAACATGTTCAAGTTGCCCGATGATTTTTTCTAACTTTAAATGGATTTTAAGTTCTTGCTCGAAAAGCTCGGAAATCTTTTCACGCTCATGGTGTAGCGGGTGCTGAATTTCGACGTTCGGAAATTCCCATAAATTAGCAAGCAATCCATCCGATGGCCGTTTATGAATTAGGACTCTTCCTTCTTCATCTGAAAGCAATACGGCTGCAAGCTGCACATCGCGGGTTTTATTCTTTTTCGTTTTTATTGGCAGTTCCGCTTGAACCCCTTCCTCAAACGCTTGGCAGTGTTCGCGGACTGGACAAAGCAAACAGGATGGCGAAGTCGGAGTACAAACTAGAGCCCCAAGCTCCATTAAGGCTTGATTAAAGGCTGAAGGATCTTCATGCGAAATCAATTCCCGGACAGCGTGTTCAAAAACTTTCCGTGAAGATGGTTTCGCGATATCCTCCCATATATTTAAAATCCTCGAAAACACCCTCATCACATTGCCATCTACGGCAGGTTCCGGAATGCCGTAGGCAATACTTAAGATGGCGCCTGCCGTATATGGGCCAACCCCTTTAAGTGTAGATATTTCTTCAGGGGTGTTTGGCACTTCGCCATTATATTTTTCTTTCACTTCTCGAACGGCGGATTGCAAATTCCGGACCCGCGAATAATAGCCGAGCCCCTCCCAAGCCTTAAGGACCTTGTCCTCATCAGCTTCCGCCAAGTCATCTATGGTCGGAAACCAATCGATAAAACGGTTAAAGTACGGGATTACCGTATCCACTCGTGTCTGTTGCAGCATGATTTCGGAAACCCAAACCTTATAGGGGTCACGGTCCTTCCGCCAAGGCAAGTCACGCTGCTCTTCCTTAAACCAGGTAATTAAATCATGTTGAAAATCATTTATATTGATTTTTTCGATATTTTTTAGCTCAGTCGTCATAAACTTACTCCTTTTTGCTTGTAAACAACTCTAAAAAGGGGGAATATAATATTAACAATTCTTTTTTAACGATATGCCAAATTGGGCGTTTTGACAAGATAATTTGAAGGGGGATTTTTTACCTTTGGATACTGGAACTCATGTTGTAATGGGCATCGCGCTCGGAGGGCTGGCCACGCTTGATCCGGCCGTATCCGCCAGCCATGCCACTGCTGCCAGTGTTTTAATTGGAACGATTGCCGGTTCACAAATACCGGATATTGATACGGTTTTAAAGCTTAGAAATAACGCCATTTATATACGAAATCACCGGGGAATTACCCACTCTGTTCCTGCCGTCCTGTTATGGCCGCTTCTCATTACTGGGGTGATTTATTTCTTTTTCCCGAATGCCAACCTGCTGCACCTCTGGGCGTGGACGTTTGCTGCGGTTTTTATCCATGTCTTTGTTGATATTTTTAACGCCTATGGAACGCAGGCACTAAGGCCTTTTTCGGCTAAATGGGTTGCACTTGGTGTCATTAATACGTTCGATCCGTTTATTTTTACCATGCATGTTATTGGGATCATCGCTTGGGTTCTCGGAGCACCTCCTGGATATACTTTTTTAATCATGTATGTAATTATTATCGGTTACTATCTTAGAAGGTACCAGGCTAAAAAACGTGTTCTTGTCGAAGTTAGGGCTTTAATTCCTGATGCGACTGAGGTCATCATTGCGCCTACGATGAAGTTCCATCAATGGCGGATTGCGGCCATGAATGAAAATATCTTTTTTGTGGCAAGGTCGATTGACGGGAAGGTCGAAATTCTCGACCGTTTTAGACGAATTCCTGTGCCAAAAACACCTGTCATTGAAGCAGCCAAAAAGGATCATAACATATCAGCGTTCCTTTCCTTCTCTCCGGTTTATCGCTGGGAGGTAGACGAATATGACAACTATTACGAGGTGCGCTTTATTGACCTCCGCTATCGGAGTAACGGCCATTATCCGTTCGTCGCTGTTGTCCAGCTTGACTGCGATTTAAAGCCAATCAGCTCCTACACTGGCTGGGTTTTCAGCGAGAAAAAACTGAGAAAAAAATTGGGGATTATTCCAGGATAACATAGAAAAAGCGGGGGATATTTTAATCACCCGCTTTTTTTAATGCAATATATTTTTTGCATGAGCTAAATATATTTCATATTTAGGATTGGTTGTCGTGAAATCATGCAGTTTGTCTCCATAATTTTCAATCCACTGTTTGACAACTCTCTCTGTCATTTCGCTGCCCATATACTCTTGGCCGGCCCTGGCGAATGTCGTTTCAAAATCGTCCCATAAAAGCTCTACCCATGTCCGGGCTTCGTTATAAGAAAGATGGTCGTTTTTGTTTAATAATAGCTTGGTCAGTTTTTCATGATAATCGTTCATCTATCCACCCCATTGGCAATTTCTTATCACATAAGCAAAAGAATTAAGTAAATAATAATAGTGCGTGGTCAGCATTAGGCTGTCCTATGCTTTTCATGGTTTCTCATTCCCTTTAATTGGAGGTACAGCATGAGAAATAAACAGCGCAGCTTTCCAAATCAAAATAACAATAAGCTCGAAGGAGAGCCACGGGCGAAAGCCGAATATGCTTCTAAAAGAGCAGACGGCACCATTAACACGCATCCACAGGAGCGTATGAGAGCCTCTGGCGAGCGTGATGATGAATCGCCTCAAGTTTGGCAGTAAGTTTTAAAAACAAGCCAGAGACCTTGGGTTCTCTGGTTTGTTTTTATATTATTTCAGCCATTTTAATAAAGAAATCGGCAGCGCCTCTTGGGTTCCGTCCCCTTTCGTACGATAGCCCCAGGCAAAAACGCCGTTCATATAATCAATTTTGAAATACTCTCCAGGTGCACCCTCAATTTCGTAAATTTCACCTGGCTTAAAGGCACTAGGGTCCATTATGTACGCCTTAGCCATAAGCGCCTTTCTTTCCAACACGGCAAATTCACTGACCATTCCCATTTGTTCCGCTTTGCGGGCTTTCTCTTGAAGCTTGGAAATTTCCTGTCTTAATTCCTGCTCGGTCATGTCACTATAGCGTTTCTCCTGCTGCATCGATAATTCCTCCCCGTTCCTCTTTATTTTAGTATAGTGATTTTTGTAAAATTAATAAAGGCAAAACTACGGAAGGATATGACGATATGAAAACAATTATAATTACCGGGGCTGGATCCGGATTAGGAAAGGAATTAGCGCTGCTTTTTTCCCAGAAAGGGTATCATGTGGTGCTTACTGGCCGGACTGCTGAAAAATTGTCTTCTGTGAGGAATGAACTTGCGGATGGCGGCGGGAAAGCCGATGTTATGGTCGTGGATATTAGGAATCGTGAGGATGTTTTTTTAAAGGTAAAAGAATTGTCTGGCAGGTATGATGTGTACGGCTTGGTGAATAATGCCGGGGTCGGCCAATTTGGGCCTTTCGGGGAAATGGATGATGCTCAGATTGTGGAGATGTTAGATACCAATGTGTTAGGAACCATTCTTATGACGAAAGCGGTTCTGCCTTTTTTGCTTGGACGCGGCGAGGGCCGGATTATGAATATTATCTCCACTGCCGGCCTGCGCGGAAAAGTAAACGAATCCGTTTATTGCGCCAGCAAATTCGCGGTGCGCGGGTTTACGGAAAGCCTGCAGAAGGAATTTGAAGGGCGAGGCATTAAAATAAACGCTGTCTATATGGGCGGCATGGACACACCGTTTTGGACGGACAGCGACCATGTGAAAGACCCGTCGCGTTTGCGATCGGCCCGGGAAGTGGCGGAGATCATTATCGAGCAGATGGAGCAGGATACGATTGTTATTGAGAGCAATAAAGGATGACGGTTATTATTTAGGGCTATGTGACTCCATGAAGGACATTTTGTGGCGGCTCATGATGTGTTTTGACCTTCATTGGCTTGATGTGAGGACATTTTAAGTCGGTCCCTGATGTGTTTTGTCCTTCATGGGCTTGATGAAGGACATTTTGTGGCGGACCCTAGTGTGTTTTGTCCTTCATCGGTTTGATGAAGGACATTTTGCGGCAGCTTCCGATGTGTTTTGTCCTTCATCGGCTTGATGAAGGACATTTTGCGGCAGCTCCTAATGTGTTTTGTCCTTCATGGGCTTGATGAAGGACATTTTGTGGCGGCCCCTGGTGTGTTTTGTCCTTCATGGGCTTGATGAAGGACATTTTGCGGCAGCTCCTGATGTGTTTTGTCCTTCATAGGCTTGATGAAGGACATTTTGACCCGGGCCCCCTTGTATTTTGTCCCTCATCAGCTTGATGAAGGACATTTTGAGGCGGATCCTAGGGCATTTTGTCCTTTAGAGGTCTCCTATTGGAGCCCTACCCGTTTCGTCTTTTAAAAGCCTCTTATTAGACATTTCCATACTCTCCGCCGACTATTTTGTCTTTAAAAAGCATCTTATTAGACATTTTGCTTCCAAAGAGAGCGCATATTGTCTTTTATAGCTCAGTCAAGTATTTTTCAATCAACTCCATGGAAAAACCTTTCCGATAAAGTGCCTGTTTCATTTTTTGCTCGAATTCAAAACCGCTATATTGCGAGTATTTCCGAACGGCCTTTTCACCTTGATAACGGATCGCTTCAAGCTCGCTACCACCATCGCCATCATCGTCAACAGCAGCATCTGCTCTCATTGTACGCGCATCCTCAAGCGCAATCTGAATAACCTCAAACGAATACCCTTTACGAAGCAACATTTGTTCCAGCTTTTGTTTTTGAATCCGCAGCGAATCCTTAGACCCCTTTTTGAAAAACTTCTCACAAAGCTTTGCGGCCTTTTCAATTTGCTGTTCCCAGGGAAATTCCTTTAGCGCCTCAACCAAAATTACCTCGATAATCCCCTTTTGTTTCAGTTCCTGCTTGACCACATCAGGGCCTTTATCCGTGGTATTTGCCTGCGTCCGCACATAGGCAAAGGCAAATTCCCTGTCATTTATGTATTTCTGAGCTGTCAGCTTATGAATCACTTCATTTACAACCGGCTCTTCCATTTCTTTTTCAACAAGATAGTCTCGGATTTCTTTCTCCGACCTTATTCGTCTTGCCAGATAGTGAACTGCTAAATTGTAGGCTTTTCGGATGTCATCTTGATATTGAATTTCCAAAAGAGAAAATTCATCCACTTCCATCCCTTTTTTTAAGCCAAATTTGATCAGAACATCACTGTCAACACTAAAGGCAAACTGTTCACCTTTGCCGTAATCCATAAAAATATTAAAACGGTCTGTATTCTTTTGCTGTGTGGTGATTTTTGTAATTATAGCCATCACGGTCACCCCCACTCTAATTTACCATATTGGTCAAAAAATATAATAAAATAAAGGTAATAAGGAGGGCGGAAAAATGAAAATTGCGATTGCGGGCGGAACAGGCTTTGTTGGCAAAGCACTTGTACATGAATTAACCAAAAACGGCCATCAGGTCATTGTTTTAACGCGAAACTCAAATCAGGATGGCCCCAGGGTTCAATATGTCCAATGGCTGCACCCAGAATCAGACCCTGCCCCGTCCCTAGCAGGAACAGATATCATCATCAACCTAGCCGGCGAATCCATAAACAGCGGCCGCTGGACCGAACAAAGAAAGCAAACAATTTTGAACAGCCGGCTCGAAGCCGTCCATGAGCTTCTAAAAATCATGAACGAATTAAACCCAAGGCCAAAAGCATTTATCAACGCCAGTGCGGTGGGGTATTACGGGACCTCATTCAAGAAGACTTTTTCAGAAGAAAACGAAGGCAGCAGCGATGACTTCTTATCGCGTACAGTCATGGAATGGGAAAAGGAAGCCGCAAAGGCAACCGAAATCGGGATTCGAACTGTTTTTTGCAGATTTGGCATTGTCCTTGATCAAGCAGAAGGTGCCCTGCCAAAAATCGCACTCCCTTATAAATCGTTTATCGGCGGGCCCATCGGGACAGGAAAGCAGTGGATGTCTTGGATTCATATTGACGACGTTGTTAAGGCCATATTCTTTATCATCGAAAATGAAACGATTCAAGGTCCGGTCAACCTTACAGCCCCAAATCCTGTCACCATGAATGAATTCGGCCAAGTGCTAAGTAAAGTCCTCAAACGGCCGAACTGGCTTCCGGTACCTAGTATCGCCCTAAAAACCCTCTTGGGGGAAATGAGCACACTGGTTGTCGATGGGCAGAGAGTACTGCCAAATAAACTTTTGGAATCCGGCTACACCTTCCAATATCCAGATTTAAAACCTGCCCTGAAAAATATATTTTCCTAAAGACAGTATCTTTCCTCATCGATAAGGCAAAAATGGTGAAGTGTACATTATGTACCATTTTTACCTAATTCAAATAGTTGAAAGGAATGAGCATGATGTCAGAAAATAAGAAGCGCAATAAGGATCGGGAAAGAACTAATTTAACAAGTATGCAGGAGGTCGCGTACGGCCATGAGTTTAAAATGGCGGACCGGGCCGGTGGCTACACGAAACGTAAAAGATAACAACTAAAAACTTTATATAATTTTTCCATTAATGGACCCCTTGCCATTTGCAAATGCTAGTAAAGGGAGCAGGCCTTTTGCTCCACTAGTGATAAAATGAAAGGGGTTTTTTTAATGGGCCGTTCACACGGACATAAGAGTCGTGACAAAAACAAAGCCTCACTTCCACAAGTACCGAAAAATATGAAATCAGATGGACAGGACGTAGAA
Source organism: Neobacillus sp. PVCKKU3 (assembly GCF_058323225.1). Classification (NCBI taxonomy): domain Bacteria; kingdom Bacillati; phylum Bacillota; class Bacilli; order Caryophanales; family Bacillaceae; genus Neobacillus; species Neobacillus sp. PVCKKU3. Next base: position 72,326 of record NZ_JBLVQN010000021.1, on the reverse strand, counting down.
TTCTCCAAGGAAATGGCTGATGGAGCTGATTTAGAGGCAATGGCGCGCGCAAATGCGGCAAATCAGCGCGTCAGAAATCGAAAATAATAAATGAAAACTCGCCGATTGGGGAGTCCGAAAGGACGGTTCATGGGGCGTAGTTGAATTTATACTTTTAGCAAAAAAAGAAGAAGCAGGATTCCTGCTTCTTTAATGTATTTAAAGGGGGAGTTAACGATTATTAATTGGTGCTGCCTTATTGCGTTTTTACCTCATTTACATGAGCTTTTTTGAAATAGCCTTTGATAAAAGGAACTGCATATCGGTCAAGACCGAAGTAGTAAGCTCCTGCACCTGCGAATAACAGAATCATCGCGGCTGTATAAAGAATTGGGTTCGTGCTTGTCGTACCTGCCAGCATAAAGTTCAAGTTCATAAATGCACCGGCAATCAAGGCTGGGATTGTGGCTAAACCAACGATTAAACCAAGACCGACTAACATTTCTCCCCAAGGTATTAATGTATTAAAAATTCCCACGTTAGGCATAGCGAATTGCTGTAAGAAATCTGCATACCATGCTTGAACCGCAGGGTGTTCGCCAGTTGCTGCCGCCATTGCTCCTTTTAGGAACCCTGTAGCATCGAAACCGCCAGTTAACTTATGATAACCTGCTTCTATCCATTGTAATCCAAGCCAAACACGTAATACTGTCCAAACAACAGCTGCGTAAGGAGTTTTGTACCATCTCATCATAATCATCTCCATAGTTTTTTTGTGAAGTATTTCACAAATTTAACTTTAAGTTATTCCCTTATGAAAGGGATTGATCAGCTAGCTGTGTCTTGTAAGGAAGTCTTTGTGAATTGCTTCACTATCTTCTTTACACTTTTAATATACTCTCCTGCTATTGAAAAAACAAGGGCTTTCACAGTTTCTTAACATATTAATGTTAGATATATGAAGAGATTGTGAACGCAATACAGCACGTTCCCCCTCCTCTTTTGTGAACAATGTTAATAATGTGGACAACACCAGCTAACCCCTTATAAAACCTGATTTTTACAATCAGCTTTTCTGTTAATAACTAACGGTGGATAACCGCTTTCAAAATTGTGGATAATGTGCATAACATTGTGGACTACCTATAAATACAGGACTTTAGATGTGGAAAAAACACTGGATAAATGAACGTCCATACATAACAAAAGGAGCATCACATAAAAGATGCCCCTCAATCCAACCCTATAATGCCTTCGCTTCCTCAATACCCCTCACGAGGAATTCTTCCTTACCCAGGATCGAAAAATATTGAACCGATGGTTGCCTTTGCGCAAGCTGTTCGATGTCCTTTTTGGAACCCTTTAGGACAAAGATTCCCTCAGAGATTTCATCCACCAGGGTAATCGCGGGACTGCCATATTTTTGGACCAGACCCTGGACCAGCCAGTACTCCCTCTGGTGTTCATTTTTCAATTCAATGTCCTCCCCTGAGGTTTTCAAATAATTAGATTTCGTCACGTGGCTTTGACATACGTGGACCAAATCCTCGATTATGGCACTAGCCGTTGGGTACATACCTGCGCCCGGTCCTTGAAGGGTGATTTCACCAACGATATCAGATTTTACATTTACCGCATTCTCCACTCCCTCAACATGGTAAAAAGGGTGCTCAGAGCCGACCAGAACCGGCTTCACCGTTGCCTGGATGCGGGCGCCTGACTTCCAGATGCTCGCAATATGTTTAAACCTTAACCCTAAGTTTTGCGCTGCTTCAATCAATTCACTCGTAATAGACGTAATCCCTACCCGTTCAACATCACGCCAGTCAGGCTCTTCTCCAAATGCCAGCCTGCTTAAGATCATTGTTTTATAAAAAGCATCATAGCCTTCCACATCATTGGTCGGATCCGCCTCGGCATAGCCATTTTCCTGCGCCCGCAACAAGCTTTCGGCAAATGACTGCCGTTTTTCCCTCATTTCGGTCAAGATGAAATTGGACGTTCCATTGAGGATTCCCAGGATCCGCTGGACACGATTAATTTTTAAAAGCTGACCGAGCGTTTGAATGACCGGAATCCCTCCAGCCACTGTCGCCTCAAAACCAACCGACACCTGATGCTGTTCTGCCAACTCGATAAGCTCATTCCCGTGGTGGGCAAACATCTCCTTATTCGCTGTAATGATGTGGCAGCCCCGTTGGATTGCTTTTTTCAAGTAGGAAAAAGTCGGGTCTTTATCCACGATGCATTCAATCACGACATCAAGCTTCGGCAATTGCAGAATTTCTTCGAAGTCAGTTGTCAGCAGAACATTCCCGCTAATATCCCGCGGCTTTTGCTTATTTCTAACAAGGACGGCAGCAACCTCTACTTCCTTCCCTAATTCTGCCGCCAGCTCATTGCTATGTGATTGAATCGTCCGATAAACCCCTTCACCTACCGTACCGAACCCGAGAATTGCCACATTAATTACAGACATGTCTGCCACCCCTTTATTTTTTTGAAAAATAAAAACCCTCTTCATAAGAAGAGGGCTCTATTCCTCCTCTTATCTATCAGGCTACAAATAACCTGCAGGAATTAGCACCTTTTCAAGGAATACCTTGAAGGTTGCCGGGCTTCATCGGGCCTAGTCCCTCCGCCGCTCTGGATAAGAGTATTTATTTAATTTTTCATTAAATTTCCAAAGATATATAAAAAGTATATTATCTGAATTTTCAAGTGTTGTCAATATTAAAGTGGCAAAAGGGCGACCGTTTCTTTTGCTGCTAACTTCTCAACCATGTCCAGCCATTCCTGTGGTTTATTGGAAAGCACAGAATAATAGGTAGTTAGAAAGTCTTTGACAAGTGATGCCGGTATTTCAGCGATTTCTTCCTTAATCGGCATGAAGCATAGATCAAGCCCAGACACAGCTTCCCCATTGTTTTCCCAAGACGGGTGAACATAGGCAAGGTCAAGGCGCTTATAGCCTAAATGTGACAGAACCTCACGGCGCACGTACGGGTCCATGACCTTCACACCGCCAAATTCGTGTTGCTCTACACGGTATGGGTCATAGATTTCGGCAAACATTCCGAACAGCTCCTTACCGTTTTGGGCAGCAAGCTGTTTTAAGTCTTTTAGACGATTTTCAGCTAAAAATCGGCCAAGCGAGAGGCCCGGTTTGCTGATGATCGTGAAGTCGGTCATCGCAATATTCCAGTCAGGATAATAGCGGTACTCAGTCGCACCGACGACCTGGTCCTGATTGACGGCAACGAATACGCGGATACTTGGGTCTTCTAACGGTTCTTTCCACAATTCATAATCTAGGACCTCTTCCGGTGGAAAAATCTGTCCCATTAAATCGTGAAGCTTTTTAAAATTAGGGTCTTCAATATTGGTAATGCGTTTAAATTCCATTGGTTCTGATTCCCCTTATAAATTATTTAAATGGGTTCTTCCATTCCATTAATGCCGCATTGTTAAATGATTCTTCATCCTCTAAATAGTTTCTGGCGACACCGATTGGCACACGTCCGCAGCGAAGGAGAAAGCTGATAACAGGATCCTTCAGCTCGCCCTTGATGACAGCGTCGAGATACCCTTCCGGCGTCATTTTTTCAGCCACTTTATGATACCCCGGCATCCGCCCGCCGCCAAGAAGACGGTCATACCCTTTTTCAATGACCACATGGTACATGGCATGCATCATTAATTTTCCGAGTCCCAGCTTGCGGTACTTCGGACGGACGCTGATATCGACAATGTAGAGGGTGTTGCCGTTCGGATTATGGTTGCGGATATAGCCGTGGTCGGTCACTTCTTCCCATGTATGGCTGTGATTAGACGGGTCCAACTCGACACAAACTCCGGTCAGGGAGCCCGCCAATTCCCCATTGATTTCAACGCATAATGCCCCTTCCGGAAACAGTGTCACATGATTCGTTAATTGTTCTTCATTCCACCAAAGCTCGGATGGAAAAGGAGGCGGGAAGCATTCGGACTGGATTTCGATGAGCTGATCAAAGTCCTCCATTGTGTAATTACGTATACAAACCGGCAGCGGCCGGTCCTGATCATAAACGTAAAATTCACTGCGATACATGAAAAGGCCCCCCTCGTTTTAATTCCAATCTGTATATAAATCAGTGCGGCGGTCGCGCCAGGTGGTCACAGCCCCCCGCTCGCGAACTTCGTATAGCAGTTCCAGGTCAAGATCGGCGGTTACGACCATGTCGTTGTTGATTTCCCCTTCTACTAAAAGCCCTTTTGGCGGGAACGGGATATCGTTTGGAGTGATGATGACGGCCTGGCCAAAGTTTGCCCGCATAAAATCAACCGTTGGCAGCGCACCAACCGTTCCGGTTAACACTACATATACCTGATTTTCGATCGCTCGGGCATGGCTCGTGTAACGAACGCGGTGGAAGCCGTGGCGGTCGTCCGTGCAGGATGGACAGAAAATCACGTCTGCACCCTTCGCCTTCGCCATCCGGACGATTTCCGGAAATTCAATATCATAGCAGGTTAACAGAGCAATTTTTCCTTTTTCTGTTTCAAAAATTTGAAACGAGTCCCCTGCTGCCATATTCCATTCGTTAACCTCGGTTGGCGTGATATGCAGTTTAGCCTGCTCGCCGACGCGGCCGTCTGGGTAAAATAAATGAGCAGTATTGTATAGCTTGCCATCCTTTTCAAGGACATGGGTCCCCGCAATGATGTGCATGTTGGTTTCTTTTGCAAATTTGATAAATAGTTCACGGTATTGGTTAGTAAAGCTAGGCAGGTCATTGATGGTCAGGCTTTGCCCCTGGCCATTTCCAATGGAAAGTAGTTGCGTAGTAAAGAATTCAGGAAAAAGAACAAATTCAGCCCCGAATTCTTCGGCGGTTTTTATATAATGCTCACATTGAGCGGCAAATTCCGCAAATGAGTTGATTGTGTGAAGATGGTACTGAACAACAGATACTCTAAGTTTCATTTTTCGCCTCCAGGTAAGTTATTGGAAGATAGATTCCATATTGAATTATCTTATAATCTAGCACTTTATACAAATGAAATGCATTCCAAATATGTAAGTAGATAAAAAGCCAGCAGGGGCGCTGGCTTTAATGTAGATATCCTACTAATTTCTTTCCCAAAAGGTAATTTATTTACCTATTAAACAGCTTACTGCTCTAGTTTTCCCTCAGCAAGTTTAATTTGCTCTCTTACCTGCTCTGGTGAGGTACCGCCAAAGCTATTTCGGACCGCCACCACATGCTCTGGCGCCAAAACAACGTAAATATCCTCTTCAAACAGCGTACTGAACTGCTGATATTCGTCCAGTGTTAAATCCAATAGGAATTTGCCGGATTGAATCGAGTAAAGAACAATTTTTCCAATCACTTCATGAGCCTCGCGGAATGGCAATCCTTTGCGGACGAGGTAATCGGCAATGTCAGTAGCATTAGAGAAGTCATTATTGATGGCTTTTCGCATGACATCCTTGCGGACGGTCATTGTTTCAATCATCGGTGCCAAAAGCTTCAATGAGCCTTCTAGGGTTGCCACTGTATCAAACATTCCCTCCTTGTCTTCCTGGAGGTCCTTGTTATAAGCGAGCGGCAGTCCTTTCAACACAGTCAGCAAGCCAATCAAATTGCCATACGTGCGGCCTGTTTTTCCTCGCAGAAGCTCGGGTACGTCAGGATTCTTTTTCTGCGGCATGATGCTTGATCCTGTACAGAACGAATCGTCGAGCTCAACAAACTGAAATTCCTGGCTTGACCAAATAACCAACTCCTCTGAAAGACGAGAAATATGTGTCATGATAATCGAGCCAATCGACAGGAATTCAAGGATAAAGTCGCGGTCGCTGACGGCATCCATGCTATTTGGATAAATGGTTTCAAAGCCCAATTGCTCGGCAACAATCCCACGGTTAATCGGGAAAGTTGTTCCTGCCAACGCACCGGAACCAAGCGGAAGCCAGTTCACGCGTTTCAGCGAATCCAACAGTCTCTCCTTATCGCGTTCAAACATCCAAAAATACGCCATTAAATGGTGGGCGAATGAAACAGGCTGCGCGCGCTGCAAATGGGTGTAGCCCGGAATCAGCGTTTCGACATGCTCCTTCGCTTGTCCGATAATCGCCTGCTGAACCTCTTCCACCAACGTGATCAGCTCAGTTGTCTTTGTTCTTAAATAAAGATGCATATCCGTCGCCACTTGGTCGTTCCGGCTGCGGCCTGTGTGGAGTTTCCCGCCAACAGGTCCAATCTCTTCGATTAGCTGTCTTTCAATATTCATATGAATGTCTTCATCTTCAACTAAAAATTCGACCTCGCCGCGGTCTACTTTTTCCTTAATCAATAGAAGGCCATTTTTAATTTTTTCTGCATCCTCCACCGGAATGATGCCACATTCACCAAGCATCTGCACATGGGCAAGGCTGCCTGCAATATCTTCCTTGGCCAGCTTTTGGTCAAAGGAAATCGAAGCTGTAAACTCTTCTACTAGTTTGTTAGTTTCCTTCGTAAAACGTCCGCCCCATAGCTTTGACATCTCAATGCTCCCCCTAAAATTTAAAAAGATGGGCCCTCGAAATTCAAGCTTCGAGGGCACTCCAAATTTTTTTTTCAAATAAGATTATTGTTTCACAACCGATTCTTCTTTTTTATTAACCTCAGAATATACCTTTGTTGGCAGACCCCAAAGCTTAATGAAACCAACTGCTGCATTATGATCAAATGCATCGCCTTTTGTATAAGTAGCAAGCTCTTCATTGTAAAGACTGTGAACGGATTTACGGCCGACAACCATATGGTTGCCCTTATGGAGCTTCACGCGGATGGTTCCGGAAACAACCTTTTGAGTTTCGTCAATAAACGCATCAAGAGCCGCTTTCAATGGTGAGTACCAAAGACCTTCGTAAATGATTTTCGCCATTTGCTGGTCTACCTGTGTTTTGAATTGAGTTACTTCACGAGGTAATGTCAAGAACTCCAATTCTTTGTGAGCATTGATTAAAATAAGTGCTGCTGGGTTTTCGTATACTTCACGGGATTTAATCCCAACTAATCTATTTTCGATGTGGTCGATACGGCCGACACCATGCTTGCCGCCAAGGGCATTTAACGTTTCAATCAATTGAACAAGCGGTAAAGTTTCACCATTAAGGGCTACAGGAACACCTTGTTCAAATTCGATTTCAATATATTCAGCCTGATCTGGAGCTAATTCAATTGGGTTAGTCCAATCGTATGCTGCTTCAGGTGCTTCTGCCCAAGGATTCTCGAGAACTCCTGCTTCGCAGGCACGGCCCCAAATGTTGGCGTCAATTGAGAATGGATTGTCTAAATCAACTGGAATCGGAATCCCATGTTCCTGTGCATAGGCGATTTCTTCATCACGGGTCATACCCCATTCACGAACTGGTGCAACCACCTTTAAACTTGGGTTTAAGGCTTGCACGGAAACTTCAAAGCGGACTTGGTCGTTTCCTTTACCCGTACAACCATGGGCCACCGCTGCTGCTCCTTCCTGCTCCGCTACATCAACCAATAATTTTGAAATTAATGGTCTTGATAGCGCAGAAGATAGTGGATACTTGCCTTCATATAAGCAGTTAGCTTTTAATGCAGGGATAATATAATCTTTTGCTAGCATTTCTTTAGCATCTACCATGATGGCTTTAATAGCGCCAACATTTAATGCCTTATTTTTAATAGCTTCCAAGTCTTTTCCTTCGCCGACATCAAGTCCTAGCGCGATGACATCATAGCCATATTTTTCTTGGATCCATTTAACCGAAACTGATGTATCTAAACCGCCTGAATAGGCTAATACGATTTTTTCCTTTGCCATTTTAAACGCTCCTTACATTACTGTGTATTTAAATTCATTCAACGGTATTATTATACAACAAATTTCAAAAAAAGAAAGTCTATTTCTCTAGTAAAAGTTTTAAAATTGCTTTTTGTGCATGAAGACGGTTCTCTGCTTCATCAAAAACAACGGAATGAGGGCCATCGATAACTTCTGCCGTTACCTCTTCACCGCGGTGTGCAGGCAGACAATGTAAGAAAAGATAGTCGTCTTTTGCCAGCTTGCATAGTTCTGTATTCACTTGATAGCTTTGGAATGCCTCAAGGCGTTTTGCCGTTTCTTCTTCCTGCCCCATGCTGGTCCAAACATCTGTTACGATCACATCTGCATCTTTAACCGCTTCCTGTGGATTGTTTGTAATCGTAACCGTACTTCCTGTTTGTTTCCCAAACTTGACGGCTCTCTCGGTAATTTCCTCATTTGGCAAATATCCTGCCGGGCTGGCGATGCTGATATCCATGCCTACTTTTGCAGCACCTTCCATTAATGAATGAGCCATATTGTTATTTCCGTCACCCACATAGGCAAGCTTTAAGCCCGCTAATTTCCCTTTATTCTCTAAAATGGTTAATAAATCTGCCAGGACCTGTGTCGGGTGCTGCAGGTCAGTTAAGCCGTTAATAACAGGAACGGTCGCATGCTCTGCTAATTCTTCAACCGTCTCGTGTGCAAACGTACGAATCATAATGCCGTCGACATAGCGCGATAAGACCTTTGCTGTGTCAGAAATGCTTTCCCCGCGGCCGATCTGGATATCTCTTGAACTTAAGAAAATCGCATGCCCGCCTAGCTGCAGCATTCCTACCTCAAAGGATACTCTTGTACGTGTAGATGATTTTTCAAAAATCATTCCCAGGACCTTGCCGCCCAAATGCGGGTGCGGCTTCCCTTGCTTTTGCTGGGCCTTTAATTCCTGGGCCACTTCCAGCATATAAAGAATTTCTTCTGTTGTATAATCAGCCAGCTGAAGGAAATCCTTCCCCTTCAGCTGTAATTTATTTGAATTTAATTTAACGGCTTCTAACATGAACCGCACCTTCCTTTTCCAATTGATAAAACTCACTTACAGTATGAACTGTAAAATCTGCTGCCACTGTTTTTTGCAAGTCGAGGATTGCTTTCACCGTATCAAGATGGGTGTACACCGGCACCTTATAGCGGATCGCCTGCTCGCGGATATAAAAGCCAAATTTCTGTTTGTTCCGTCCTTGATTTGGCATATTGATTACAGCTTTCATGTTTTGCTTTTTGAACAGGTCATTCACATCCTGTTCGTTTTTCACAACAGTCTCGACAACGATGCCATTGGCTGCTAAAAAGGCTGCAGTGCCTTCTGTTGCTGCAAGCTTCCATTTTCCTGCAAGCTCTTTTAGAATTGGCAGGCTTCCTGTTTTCTCACGGTCAGAAATGGAGCATAACAGGTAATCTTCTCCGGCCGTTCCACCTATGGAAGGAAGTGCCTTATTGAGAGCCTCCTGGAAAGTTCCGCCCATACCAAGCACCTCACCGGTTGACTTCATTTCCGGACCAAGCACATGGTCAACACCCTTTAACTTGCTTGATGAAAAAATTGGTGCTTTTACGGAATAGTATGCCGGTTCAGGCAGCAAACCTATTGTTTGACTTACATCCTTTAGAGTCTCGCCTAATTGAACTCGTACGGCCCATTCAATCATTGGAACACCCGTTACCTTGCTGATAATCGGCACCGTTCTTGACGAACGCGGATTCACTTCCAAACAATAGACGATATTTTCATAGACGACGAATTGGATATTCATCATGCCGATGATGGAGGTCGCCTTGGCAATTTTGGCACCGTACTCGATTAACGTCTCTTTCGTATCTGCTGTCAACGAAATCGGCGGGAATACGGAGATACTGTCACCGGAATGAACCCCTGCTTTTTCAATATGTTCAAATATTCCAGGAACGACAATATCGTTACCGTCACTGATAACATCAATTTCACACTCTAATCCTGGCATATATTTATCTACTAATAATGGCCACATTTTTTCGTTTGAATTTTTTTCAAGCTGCTGAATGTAACCAATTAATTCTTCCTCTGAAAAAATGGTAAACATGGACTGTCCGCCGATTACATAAGACGGTCTTACGAGTACCGGGTAACCAAGGTTTGTTGCCGCATTGAGCAATTCCTTAGCATTTTCAGCTGTTTTCCCTTCGATATGCGGAATATCTAGTTCCTCTAAGAGCTGATAAAATTCTTTCCGGTCTTCGAGTTGATCGACATGTTTTACAGAAGTTCCTAAAATTTTGACTCCCTCTGCTTCTAACTCATGGGCAAGATTAATAGCTGTCTGCCCGCCGAACTGAATCAGGACGCCTTCAATCTGTTCTTTTTCAATCACATGCAGAACATCCTCGGCAGCAAGAGGTTCAAAGTAAAGGCTGTCGGCAACGGAGTAATCCGTACTGACTGTTTCCGGGTTATTATTGATAACAACCGCCTGATAGCCTTTTTTCTTGATAGCCTTAGCGGCGTGTACAGAACAATAATCGAATTCGATTCCCTGACCGATTCGAATTGGACCTGAACCGATGACAAGGATTTTCGGCAAATCTTCAGCTTTCACCTCGTCAAAGCCGTGCCAAGTAGAGTAATAATATGGCGTTACAGCGTCAAATTCTGCGGAGCAGGTATCAACCATCTTATAGCCTGGTTTCAGGTTTAGTTCTTTACGCTTGCTTCTAATTTCTTTTTCAGGAACACCATAGATTTGCGACAATAGCTTATCACCAACATTGGTGCGCTTGGCTTTCTTCAGGAGTGTGTCAGGCACTTCGCTCCATTGGAAACTAGCCAATTCCTTTTCCAGGGCCACGATAGAGCTAATTTTGTGTAAAAACCACGGGTCAATCTGAGTTAGCTGCTGTACCTGTTCAAGCGTCATGCCTCTACGGAATGCTTCGGCGATGATAAACAGGCGCTGATCATTGGCCGTTTCCAAAAGCTGTACCAGGGCAGTTTCTTCTAAAGCTTGATTTGCTTCTTTGCAAAGACCGTATACATTCATTTCCATCGAGCGGATCGCCTTGTTTAGGGCACCTTCAAAAGTACGGTCAATCGCCATGACTTCGCCGGTAGCTTTCATTTGCGTCCCTAGTGTCCGGTCTGCTTCCGGGAACTTATCAAACGGGAAGCGCGGCAGTTTTACCACAATATAATCAATTGCCGGTTCAAACGAGGCAAAGGTATTGCCTGTTATCGGATTCACAATCTCATCCAAGTGATAGCCAATTGCGCATTTGGCCGCCATCCTTGCAATCGGATAACCGGTTGCTTTGGAGGCGAGTGCCGATGAACGGCTGACCCTTGGATTTACTTCGATGATGTAATATTCGTTGGATTCCGGGTGGAGTGCGAACTGAATGTTGCAGCCCCCGATAATCTCTAATTCTTTGATAACCTTTATAGAAACGTCACGGAGCATTTGATACTGAACATCTGTTAATGTTTGTGAAGGAGCAACGACAATCGAGTCGCCTGTATGAACACCGACTGGGTCCATGTTTTCCATGTTACAAACGATGATACATGTATCATTGGCATCCCGCATGACCTCATATTCAATTTCCTTCCAGCCCTTGATGCTTTTTTCCACTAATACTTGATGAATCGGGCTGGCTGCCAAACCTTTCTTCAAAACGATCTCAAGGTCTTCTTCGTTATAGGCAAAACCGCCGCCATCTCCACCGAGCGTATAGGCAGGGCGGATAATAACTGGATAGCCGATTTCGTTAACGAATGCAAGGCCTTCGTCGTACGTGTGAATTATCGCTGATTCCGGAATCGGTTCGCCGATTTGCAGCATCAAGTTCCGGAACTTCTCGCGATCCTCGCCGTTTTTGATGGAGGCAACCGAAGTTCCAAGAAGCTCCACATTATATTTTTCAAGAATTTTTTGCTCAAATAATTCAACGGTTAAGTTCAAGCCTGTTTGCCCGCCCAGGGTACCAATGACCCCGTCCGGTTTTTCTTTTTGAATGATTTTTTCAATCGTTTCTACATTAAGGGGTTCAATATAGACCTTATCGGCAACTGCCTCATCTGTCATGATGGTCGCCGGGTTGTTATTGATGAGGACAACCTCAAGTCCCTCTTCCTTCAGGGCGATACACGCCTGCGTTCCTGCATAATCAAATTCTGCAGCCTGCCCGATGACAATCGGGCCTGATCCGATGACTAGTACTTTTTTCAGGTTTTTATTTAATGGCATAACGTGTCTCTCCCACTGAAGCAATCTTGCTTACGAATTCTGTTAAAATATAAGCGGTGTCGCTTGGTCCCGGGTGCGCTTCCGGATGAAATTGCACGGTTTGAATTTGATAGTTTTTATGTGTTAGTCCTTCAATGGACTTGTCATTCACATTTCGGTAGGTGACATTGAATACCTTTTCGTCGATGCTGTTGTCGACGACTACGTAGCCATGGTTTTGGGCGGTGATTTTTACCTTTCCGGTCATTAACTCTTTCACCGGATGGTTGCCGCCGCGATGGCCGTAGGCAAGCTTTTCTGTTTTAGCTCCGTAAGCAAGGGCAATAAGCTGGTGTCCCAGGCAAATGCCTAGTGTCGGATAGTTCTGGCTTATTTTCTTGATTTCCGGGAACCATTTTTGCAGTGACATTGGGTCCCCAGGGCCGTTGCTGATGAGGACTCCATCTGGATCTATAGATTTTATTTTTTCAAAAGGTGTGTTGTAAGGAACAACCGTTACCGCGCAATTTTCTGCTAAAAGAGCGGTAAGGATCGATTTTTTATAACCGAAATCCATTAAGACCACATGCGGGCCGTTATTTTTGAAAAATTGCACCTTTTTCGTGGATACTTGGTCTACCCATAATGGTGCTTTTTCATCTTTCGTGAAGCTTGCTTCAGCCTTTTTGCTGATGAAGCCCTTAACGGTTCCGCGGCTGCGGATGGTTTTGACAAGAAGTCTTGTATCGACATTCACGATTCCGGGAACGCCGGCCTGTTTTAATTTGTCAGAAAACTTTTGAAAGGATTGATAATGGCTCGGTGTTTCACATAAGTCACCGATGACAACCCCCGCAAGTGCCGGTGAAATACTTTCATCATCCAAGGCGTTGATTCCATAGTTTCCGATAATCGGATAGCAAAATGTAATGATTTGTCCAGCGTAGGACGGGTCAGTGATAATTTCCTGATAGCCGGTCATGCTTGTATTAAAAACTACTTCCCCGAGAGATTCCTTATTTGCGCCGATTAGCACACCTTCAAATACTTCTCCCGTTTCCAAAGTAAGATATCCCTGTTCCAACTTACCTCACTCGCCTTTCTCTAAACTTTGGAACGCCTCTTCCAGTTTTATAATAAATTCGTCGATTTCGTTCTTTGTGACCGTTAACGGCGGTAAAATTCTGATGACATTAGGACCTGCTGTTAAAATTAACAGGTTTTGTTCGATTGCTTTCTTGACAATGGCTGATGCATCATTGTCGACGACTAAGCCTTTTAAAAGCCCTTTACCGCGGAGTTCTTTGATAAAAGTGTATTTTGCAGACAGGTTCTCAAGCTGTTGGTCGAGATACTCTGCCATTTCGTTCGCGTTGGTAAGTATGTTGTTTTCAAGTATATGTGTAACGGTTGCCAGCCCTGCTGCTGTTGCCAGCGGGTTGCCGCCAAATGTGCTGCCGTGGCTGCCTGGTTCAAAGCCTTTTGCCGCTTCTTCCTTGGCGATAATGGCGCCGATTGGGAATCCAGAGCCAAGACCTTTGGCAACGCTGATGACATCCGGTTCGATGCTGTATTGTTGGTAGGCAAAAAGTGTTCCTGTACGGCCGATGCCGGTTTGGATTTCGTCAACCATCAGAAGAATCCCGTTTTCCTTACAAATCTGGTCGAGCTTTTGTACCCATTCCGGGAAGGCTGGAATAACGCCGCCCTCACCTTGGACAAGTTCGAGAAGAACAGCGGCTGGCTTTAATTCGCCAAGCTCTTCAAGTGCTTCCATGTCGTTGTAAGGCAGGTAGCTGAAACCTGGCATCAATGGCGCAAAGCCGTTTTGAATTTTTTCCTGGCCGGTTGCCGTTAAGGTCGCTAATGTTCGGCCGTGGAAGGATTGCTTGAAGGTCACGACTGTCGATGAGCCGCTCCCTTTTACTTTGTTTGCATATCTTCTAGCCAGCTTAATCGCTGCTTCATTTGCTTCCGCTCCGCTGTTGCAGAAAAACACTTGATCGCCGCAGCTGTTGGCTGCAAGGAGGGCTGCCAGTTTTTCTTGGTTTGGAATATTGTATAGGTTTGAACAGTGCCAAAGATTTTGCAGCTGTTCTTCGAGTTTTTCTTTTATAGCATCCGGTACATGGCCCAGGTTACAGGTTGCGATCCCGGAGGTAAAATCTAAATATTTTGTGCCTTTATCGTCCCAGACGTAGCTTCCTTTACCTTTTTCGAGAGTGACAGGGAAACGTCCGTAGGTTGGCATTACCGGTGAAAGTTGAGAGACGGTATTATTGGCTGTCATTACGCTATCTCCTCTTCTAAAACAATTTTTGTTCCTGTATTTTTTCCGTTCACGTAATCTAGTAAGCTGCTTTTTTCAAAACCGTTGATGATGGCCACTTCACTAATGTTATGGACAAGTCCATCGATGGCCGCTTTTACCTTTGGAATCATGCCGCCGTAAATGGTTTTGTTTTCGATCAATTCTTCAATAATCGCTTTAGAAACTTTATCAAGCTTCTTCTTGGCTCCATCTTCCCCGACCAGGATTCCTGGGATGTCGCTGATAAAGCAGAGGTTAGCCTGGAGCGCCTTGGCAATGGCAGACGCCGCGATATCGCCGTTGATGTTGTAGCGCTGGCCGTTTGCGTCAATTCCGATTGGGGAAATGACTGGGATATAGCCTTGGCTGACGATCCCCTCAATCACATTTTTATTTACTTCAACAACTTCCCCTACAAATCCGAGGGTTTGGGCGTCTGCTGTTGGTTCAGCTTTTAACAAGCTGCCATCTACGCCGCTGACCCCAAATGCGGTGCCGCCGACTTCGGCGATATTTCTAACAACCTGCTTATTGACCATGCCGCTTAATACCATTTCCACGATGTCAAGGACATCATGGTTGGTTACTCGAAGTCCGTTCACAAATTCAGTTTCTATATTTAAACTTTTTAATAGTTGATTGATTAATGGGCCGCCGCCATGGACAATAACCGGAGTCCATTCGCCTGCTTCCTTCATTTTTACAATATCTTCATAAAACGACCTTGGCAGATTTTCTAACACACTTCCGCCACACTTAATGACTAAATATTTCATTTTCAAAAAGCCTCCTTAAGTGCGGTAGGATGCGTTGATTTTCACATAATCATAAGTTAAGTCGCATCCCCAGGCGGTTGCACTGCTATTTCCTTGGTTTAACTCTACAAAAATTTGTACTGTTTCTTGTTCTAGGTAACTCTTTGCTTCCGCTTCGTCAAACGGACAAGGCAGACCATTTTCAAATACAGGAATGGAGCCTAATGAAACCTTTACTAAGTTTGGTTCAACAGGGACACCGCTGTACCCAATTGCCGTCACAATTCTTCCCCAGTTGGCATCTGTTCCGTAGATCGCTGTTTTTACAAGGTTTGAAGAGATAATGGATTTTCCAACTGCTCTCGCATCTTCTGCCTTCAAAGCACCATTTACTTGAACCTCAACAAGCTTTGTTGCCCCTTCACCGTCACGGGCAATTTTTTTGGCAAGGGTTTCACTGACAACTTTTAATCCATTTACGAACACATCCCAATCTGGATGGTCTTTGGTAAGCTGGTCATTTCCAGCTAATCCATTTGCCATGACCAGAACCATGTCATTCGTACTTGTATCGCCATCAACTGTAATCATATTGAAAGTTTGGTTGGTAACTTCCCTAAGTGCTGATAAAAGGTCTTCATGGGCAATGTTTGCATCCGTTGTAACAAAGCCAAGCATTGTTGCCATGTTTGGATGGATCATCCCGGAGCCTTTTGCTGCCCCGCCGATGCTGACAGTTTTGCCGTCAATTGTGAACTGAACGGCTATGTGTTTTGCACAAGTGTCGGTAGTTAGGATTGCTTGCAGGAAGTTCTCCTCTGCTTCAAACTCGGGTTGAAGGATTTGGCTAATTCCTGTCGTTATCTTATCCATTGGCAGTAATTCGCCAATCACTCCTGTTGAAGTGACGGAGACTAGGTGCTCTTGAATATTTAATTGACCTGCAAACTCCTTTTGCATCTGGTAAGCGTCTTGAATCCCCTGCTCCCCTGTGCAGGCGTTGGCGTTACCAGAATTGACAATGATTGCTTGAGTCTTATTTTCTTTTGCGATGCTTTCTTGTGTTACTAATAATGGAGCCGCTTGGAATAAGTTGGTTGTATATACTCCAGCCACATCAGCGGGAACCTCTGACACAATATAGGCCAAATCAAGTTTTTTTCTTTTCACTCCGCAGTGCATTCCGCCTGCTTTGTATCCCTGTGGTAATGTTATTCCTGCATTTTCTAAAACAACGATTTCGTTGGTTGATGTTGCTTGTGTCAATGTCATTTCCCCCTTTATGGTTCCCTTGTTCGTATTCAATCAAACTAGTTAACTATCAATTTATTATGGATACATCGGGATATCTTGGAGACCTGCTCGCTCATCCCAGCCGTTCATTATATTTGCATTTTGGATTGCTTGCCCTGCCGCCCCTTTTACTAAGTTGTCAATAACGGATATGATGGTCAGGCGGTTTGTCCGTGGGTCAACATGCAGGCCGATATCGCAATAGTTGCTTCCCCAAACTTCTTTAGTTGCTGGCACTTTTCCGACCGGCCTTACCCTTACAAATGGTTTATTTTTATAAAATTCATCATATATTTGATGAACATCTTCGGTAGTAACCTTTTCTTTTAGTTTCAAATAAGTGGAACACATAATTCCCCGAGTCATTGGCACCAAATGTGTTGTAAAAGAAATCGTTATTGGTTGGCCGCTTTCGTCTGTAAGGACCTGTTCGATCTCCGGAATGTGCTGATGTGCGCCTAGTTTATATGCCTTTAGGTTTTCATTAATTTCGGCGTAATGGCTGGTGAGAGAAAGTCCCCGTCCTGCTCCGCTTACACCAGACTTTGCGTCAATTATGATAGAATCGCAGTCTGCAAGGTTTGATTTCAAGACAGGTATTAATCCAAGGGTAGATGCTGTTGGATAGCAGCCTGGATTCGAAATTAGGTTCGCATTTTTAATATTTTCTCCATAAATTTCACTTAAGCCATATACCGCTTCATTCAAATAAATTTCAGGTGCCGGTGAATGTTTATACCAAGTTTCATATACTTCCGGCGACCTCAACCTGAAATCTCCAGATAGGTCGATACATTTTATACCTGTCTCCATCAATTGAGGGACAAGGTCACTGCTGACACCGGATGGCGTAGCTAAAAATACAATCTCATTTTCTTTAGCAATATTTTGAACATCAAACTTTTCCAAAGGTTGTTCTATAATCTCCGACAAATGCGGATAGCTTTCACTAAAGTTACTTCCTGCTTGAGAGTTAGAAATAACTGAACCAACCTCCAAATATGGATGCTTTTGGATTAATCTAATTAGCTCGATTGCTCCATATCCTGTTCCACCAATAATCGCTGCTTTCAATTCTTTCAACTCCTAAGTACCATTAATAATGAATTATTATACATCCATATATATAATTATTCAATGCAAAAATCACATATTTTTCAGATTTAATTCTATTTTCAGGTATAAATCCGTGTAAACGCTTTCAATTTTTCTTAAATAAATATACAACTATTTATGCAATTAGCTAAAAAAAAGCCCAAAAAGGGCCTGCTTACTATGTATTCTTATTATTGATTCAACGTGTTTAACATAGTTCTTAATTCATTAACTGCAATCTGTCCGGGTGCAGAACCAACCTTTGCCGCACCGAATGTCAGCGCCGAACCAAATCCGGCTACCCTGCTGATTGCCCCTTTTTGTCCCATTGAAATAGTTATGATTGGTCTGTCTGCATATTTTTCATACATTGTGTTTGTTGCATCCAACAATGTAAGTACATCTTCATTTGTTTTAGGCATTACGGCAATTTTCGGGAGGTCCCCTCCAAGTTCCTGTGCCCTGCGTAAGCGTGATACAATTTCTTCCTTCGGCGGTGTTTTATCAAAATCATGGTTGGAAACAATCACGAAGACATTATGTGAATGAGCTACTTCAATTAGTGTTTTAATATCCCTTTCTTCATTAAATAACTCCACATCAACCAAATCAACCTTGCCAGTCTGCGAGATTTCCATATTTAACTTGATGTAATCTGGGGGGCTGATTTCCCTTTCTCCACCTTCCTTCGCACTACGGAAAGTAAAGATTAAGGGGGTGTCCGTTAATATACTACGAATATTGTCAAGTGCCTCTTTTACATGCAAGATGTTCTTTACCTGCTCGAAATAGTCAACCCGCCATTCTACAAGGTCAAGGTCTAATGTCTTTAGCAGTCTGGCTTCTTCCATTAATTGGGGTATTGTTTTCCCTACCATTGGTACACATATTTTGGGTGCACCTTCACCTAACGTTAACCCCTTAACTTTAATTGTTCTTTTCATTACTTACACCTTCTCTAAAATTTCGTCGGCAATTTGCTCAGGAGATTTGTTATCAGTACTAATTTTTATTTGATGATTAGAATAAATTTTTCTTCTATTATTATAAAGTTGTTCCATTTCTTCGATTGTTTTTCCATGCAGGACTGGGCGGCTGTCAATGATAAGGTCTAACCGTTCTTTCCAGCATTCAAAAGAAATATCAAGTAAAATGACTGTTGCCTTGGATAAACAGACCGTGCGTATATCTTCTTGAAGAAAGGCACCGCCGCCTAACGAGAGAACTAAGTTCTTTTCTTCATTTAAGCTAGTGATTAGACTTTTTTCCTTTTCTCTAAAAACCTTTTCGCCATATACTTTAAATATTTGCGAAGGTGGCATTTTGAATTCCTCTTCAATTAATTCATCTGTATCGATAAATTGCCGATTGAGTTTCTCAGCAACAAGTTTTCCTACAGTTGTTTTTCCTGCTCCCATAAATCCGATAAAAATGATGTTTTTATTTTCTGTTTTTTGGCGTACCATCAAAATTTTCAACTCCTATCTTAGATGCGTATAATCGATTTTTTATTGTAACAAACAGCCACTGTGAGGCTGAGATTGTGATTGGAATGACGAGATCCCATAACTGATTAATAAAGCCGGTACCGCTAGGTACTTCAATCCACATCTCTCCTTAACATAATACCTTTTTAGGAGTCTATACTTATGAAGGACATTTTCAGCTCGTTCTATCCCGATTTTGTCCTTCATCGTCTCTATGAAGGATATTTCAAATCGAATTACTCGTCTTAGCCTTTCATCCTATTATGAAAGATATTTTACCAAAACACCACAAGAAACTTAAATATTCTGCAAACTCATAAACTAGCACCCCAACAGAAAAGAGACCCCTCTAGGAGTCTCTCACGTTATTGTTTCATCTTCGGATCAAGCACATCTCGTAACCCGTCCCCCATCAGGTTAAAACCTAATACAGTCAGCATAATCGCCATACCTGGGAAGAACAAGGTCCACGGCGCTTGGGTAATATAGTTCTTAGAATCGGCGAGCATTTTCCCCCATTCAGGCTCTGGCGGTTGGGCGCCTAGCCCTAGGAAACCAAGAGCAGCCGCTTCAATAATCGCAGTTGCAATCGCCAATGTCGCTTGGACAATAACCGGGGAAATACTGTTCGGCAAAATATGCCTCAACAGAATCCGGGAATCCCTCATCCCGATGGCCCTGGCAGCCATAATATATTCTTCCTGCTTTACGCTCAACACCCTCGAACGAACTAGTCGGCCAAAGTTTGGGATGTTGATTACCGCAATCGCGATAAGAGCATTTCGTAAAGACGGTCCCAAAATAGATACTACTGCAATCGCTAATAGAATACTAGGAAACGCCAGCATAACATCAAAAACCCTTGAAATGATGGCATCCACCCAGCGGCCGTAATAACCGGCAACGATTCCAAGTAGCGTTCCAACTACTACAGATCCTAATACGGAAAAGAATCCAACCCATAAAGAAATTCGCGCACCATATAAAATCCTTGAAAAGATGTCCCGGCCAAAGTCATCCGTGCCAAACCAATGCTTACTTGACGGTGCCTGCATCCGGTCGGCCAAAACTTGTTCTTTGAACCCGTATGGTGCCACCCAAGGAGCAATAAACGCAATAACAATAAAAAATAGCACGATACCCAAGCCAACAACGGCCAGTTTATTTTTATAGAAAGATTGCAGTGCTTCCTTCCATGGAGGTGTCAGCTTTTCTTCAGCAGGTACCACCGGGATATCTGCTGTATTTTTAGCAAGTTCAGCCACATTACTCCCTCCTACTTATTATATTTAATCCGTGGATCAACAAAGACATACAGTAAATCCACAATCAAGTTAATTAATACGAAAATGGCGGCGATAAGCAAAATGCCTGACTGGATAACTGGATAATCTCGATACGCAATTGCGTCATATAGGTATCGTCCGATTCCCGGCCAGCCAAAGATTGTTTCTGTTAGAATTGCTCCTCCTAAGAGAAGCCCTGTTTGCAGACCGATCACCGTTAAAACAGGTATAATCGCATTTTTTAAAGAATGTTTGTAAACTACCCAGAACATCCTTAAGCCTTTCGCACGTGCTGTACGGACGTAATCCGAGCGCATGACCTCTAGCATCGTGGCCCGCGTCATCCGGGCAATGATTGCCATTGGAATGGTTGCCAGCGCTAAACTCGGCAGAATTAGATGCTGAACAACAGTCCAAAATTGATCGAATCTCCCCTGCAGCAAGGTATCGATTAAATAAAGATTCGTAATTGCTGTGATGGGATCTCTGACATTCTCCCTGCCAGTAGTAGGCAGCCACCCTAACTCAATAGAAAAAGCCCATTGCTCCATCAGACCGAGCCAGAAAATTGGCATTGAAACACCGACTAGGGCAAGAACCATCGCCACATAATCAAACCATGATTTAGAGAACCAGGCACTGATGATCCCTGCATTGACACCGACAACGACAGCGATAATCATCGCAACCAGAGTCAATTCAAATGTTGCCGCTAGATAAGGCCAAATCTCCACGTTGATTGGTCCTCTAGTTCTCAAAGAGGTACCTAAATCCCCTTGAAAAAGCTGGCCAATATAATCGAAATATTGTATGTACCAAGGCCTGTCCAACCCTAATTCCCTTGTTAACGTTGCAATCGCTTCGGCGGTAGCCCTTTGTCCAAGGATGACCTGGGCGGGATTCCCTGGAATTGCATGGATAATCGCAAACACTACAAGCGTCATCCCGAATAAAACAGGGATTAAGGAAAGAATTCGGCGAACGGTGTAAGTAAACATTTGTTTCACCTCTTTTTTTCAAAAGTTCTTTTCTAAAAGATTGCTGTTTCGTTAATTCGCTAATAGAACCTCCAAATTCGCTAATAAAATGCATTAATTCGCTAATAGAACGTTGAAATCCGCTAATAGAGCTCAAAAATTCGCTAATAGAGTGTAGTTTTACACCTTTTTCGATCCCTTAAATACGGCAAACTGTACCTTTTGTTGATAAAAGGGGAGGAAAAAAACTCCCTCCCCCATTCAAGATGGATTATTTAAAGTACACTTTTGTCAGAGCTTCAGAACCAGTTGGGTGCGGCAGATAGTCTGCTACATCTTTAGCTGCTGCTAACAGCGGTGTTGAGTGAACAAGCGGTACCCACGGTGCGTCATCATGAATGATTTCCTGTGCTTTCTTGTAAAGCTCGTTACGCTTAGCTTGTTCTGTTTCGGTCTGCGCTGCAATCAATACATCATGAAGCTCGTCATTGCTGTATTGAGAGTAGTTGTTACTGCCGATGCTGTCTTTATCAAGCAATGTGTATAAGAAGTTATCAGGGTCACCATTGTCACCAGTCCAGCCGAGCATGAACATGTCAAACTCACCCTTAGCGGCCTTATCTAGGTAAGTAGCCCAGTCAACAGATTGAATCTTCGCTTTAACATTGATTTTCGCTAAGTCTGCTTGGATAACCTCTGCCACTTTTTGTGCTTCAGGCATATAAGGACGTGCTACAGGCATTGCCCATAGGTCGATTTCAAAGCCTTTCTCATAGCCTGCTTCTTTCAATAATGCTTTTGCTTTTTCTAAATCGTAATCATAATCCTTGATGCTATCGTTATAGCCTTCAATGGAAGGAGGCATAGGGTTCTTCGCTGCAAGAGCCTTTCCGCCGTAGAATGCTTTGATAATATCCTTCTTATTAACAGCATGGTTGATTGCTTGACGGACAAGCTTGTTATCAAATGGCTTACGAGTAGTTGTTAAGCCAAGGTAACCAACGTTCATAGATGGACGCTCAATTACTTGAAGCTTGTCATTTCCTTTAACTGTTGCTTCGTCAGAATTGTTCAAGCCATCCATAACATCGATTTCGCCATTAGCAAGAGCGTTTAGACGTGCAGTGTTTTCCGGAATAACACGGAAGACTACTTTGTTTAACTTAGGAAGACCTTTTTGCCAGTAGTCAGGATTCTTTTCAAGTGTAATCGTATCGTTTTGCTTCCACTCTACGAATTTGAATGGACCTGTTCCAACCGGATTTTTTCTAAAGTCGTCGCCATATTTTTTCACAGCCGTTGGGCTGGCGATACCGAATGGAGACATAGCCAGGTTCTTTAAGAATGGAGCTTGTGGTCTTTTTAAAACAAATTGTACTGTGTGCTCGTCAACTGCTTTCACTTCTTTAATGACGTGCCCTTCGTCAGCTTTATAGCCGCCAAACATTGTGTAGTATGGGAATTTATCTTCGTTCCCGTTCATCCAGCGGTCAAAGTTGAAGACAACAGCGTCTGCATTGAAGTCAGTTCCATCGTGGAATTTAACGCCTTCTTGCAGCTTGAATGTATAAGTTAATCCATCATCGGAAACCTTCCATTCTTTAGCAAGACCAGGATGTAGAGTCGTATCTTGGTCACCATACTGCAAAAGTGTTTCAAAAATATTCTCAGTCACTTTGAAGGCTTCCCCTTCAGTTGTAGTGATTGGGTCTAAGGATGTGGAGTCACCGCCACGGCCATAGACTAGCGTATCCTTTGCTGAACCGCCGCTAGTAGCAGGCTCTTTCTTGCCGCCTGTTTCTTTGGTCGTTTCACCGCCGCAGCCTGCCAAGAACATGCTGAGGGCCAATAAGGAAATCAACAGCAATTTAATTGACTTTTTGCTCATAAGCGTTTTTTTACCCCCTAAAGCTTTTTTATTTATCATAAATGCCGCCTATTACTTGTTATACAAATGACAGGCAACAAAATGACCATTAAGATTGTGTTCTGTTGGTCTAGTAGTTTTACAAATATCCATGCACTCCCCGCATCTTGTGTGGAAAGCACAGCCTGATGGCGGATTTGCCGGGCTTGGCAGTTCACCTTCTATTAAAATAGTCTTCTTTTTGACATCCGGGTCCGGAATCGGGACTGCGGACAGCAGTGCTTTCGTATAGGGATGCTTTGGATTTTCATAGAGTTCCTCACTATCAGCTAACTCTATCAATCTTCCTAAATACATCACGCCAACGCGGTCGCTGATATGGCGAACCACACCTAGGTCATGAGCGATAAATATATAGGTTAACTGGAACTCTTTTTGGATGTCCTTCATCAGGTTCAGGACCTGTGCTTGAATCGAAACATCGAGTGCGGATACCGGTTCGTCGGCAATAATCAGCTTTGGCTTTGTCATCAATGCTCTGGCGATGCCAATCCGCTGGCGCTGCCCGCCGCTGAATTGATGCGGATAGCGTTTCGCATGATAGCTACTCAAGCCTACAACCTCAAGCATTTCCTTAACACGTTTTTGGCGCTCCGTTTTTGTTCCAATTCCTTGCACAATTAAAGGCTCTTCAAGAATTTGCTCTACCGAATGCCGAGGGTTTAATGAAGCATAGGGATCCTGGAAAACCATCTGGATATCTCGGCGAACCTTTCTTAATTCCGATTTCGACATACTTGTAATCTCTTTATCTTCAAAAACAATTTTTCCATCACTAGCTTCAATTAAGCGCATAAGTAAGCGGCCGGTCGTTGATTTGCCACAGCCGGATTCGCCTACGATGCCTAAAGTTTCACCTTTTTTTACATAAAAAGAAACATCATCAACGGCCTTTACTTCCCCTTGTTTTTTTCCAAAAAGTCCGCCGGTGATTGGAAAGTACTTTTTTAAACCATTAACCTCAAGAAGTAACTCCGACATGTTTGTCACTCTCCTCTTTCAATGTATGTAGGAAACAGCGTACTTCATGTCCGTCTTTTTCCGATTTAAATAATGGTGGAGAATCGGTATGGCATTGTTCAAACGCTTCAGCACATCTGGCGGCGAAGCGGCAGCCATTGGTAACAGTGCCTGGGACCGGAACCGTTCCTGGAATGCTGTAGAGTCGTTCTTTCTTTCCTCTCAAGTCTGGGACCGATTTCAATAATCCTTTGGTGTAGGGATGCTGCGGGTCTTTTAAAATTCTTCTGACATCGCCCTGCTCAACGATTTGTCCGGCATACATGACGACGACACGTTCACATATTTCTGCGACTACGCCTAAATCATGAGTAATAAGGATGATGGATGTTTTCGTTTTTTCATTTAAATCTTTCATTAAGGCAAGGATTTGTGCCTGAATGGTGACGTCAAGTGCCGTTGTCGGCTCGTCCGCAATCAGGACTCTTGGGTTGCAGGCCATCGCCATGGCAATCATCACCCTCTGCCGCATGCCGCCTGATAATTGATGCGGATGCTCTTTTAAAATTCCTTCCGCTCTTGGTATTCCAACTAGCTTAAGTAATTCAATGCTTCGGACTCTTGCCTCTGCCTTAGAGAGGTCCGTATGTAAACGAATGGCTTCCATCAGCTGATTCCCGATGGTAAACAGTGGGTTTAAAGACGTCATCGGCTCCTGAAAAATCATCGAGATTTGGTTGCCGCGGATTTTCCGCCACTCTTTTTCTGTTAAATTCGTTAAATCAGTTCCATTAAAAATAATTTCGCCCTTTTCAATTTTTCCTGGCGGTGATGGAATTAAGCCCATCGTTGCTAAGGAGGTGACACTTTTACCGCTGCCGGATTCCCCTACAATTCCTAGGACTTCGCCTTCCTTAAGTTCAAAACTAATCCCATCCACTGCAGGTAAGAGCTTTTTTCCGGATTGGAAGGATACTTTTAAATCGTTTATTCGAAGAATAGAATTTTGATCCATACTAAACACCTGCCTGACTAGACTATTATTTTCAAATGAATAGTGTTCTGAAATATTATAATATAATAAATTTTAAAATTATTATGACATAAATCACCCTGTAAGCGCTATCTAAAAATGTCATTTAGGGGAAAATTTTTTAAATGAGGAAAAAATAGGGATAATACTTTAAAGCGTTAAAGTGGCAAAAAACGCAGAAAAGGGCAATTTAATCCGTTAACGTAAAGAGGCCAGGCCCTTGCGTTCTCTTAGCTTACGCAGTGTTGGCCTGACCTCAATGGTTAGTTATTTTTTATACCAGTATAGATTTGAATAGCATCTCTTAGAAACTCGGCCGTTCCCGGCTGGTCTTTATCATAGTAGGCTTTGAATCTTTCATCGTCGACGTACATTTGCGCCAATCCCGCATGGGCTTCTTTACTGTATTCCTTCCAGTAAAAGCTGAGCCAGCGCTTGTGGAGGTCTGCTGCTTTCTGTGCCAACTCTCCTGCCGGATTGCCAGTTTTCATAGCCTCCGCTAAGGTGGTTTTAATTTCCTCGCCTAACGCGGTGACCTCTTGATACTGCTCCTCGGTCATCTTCATGACCTTGGCATTCGATTGATTGACCGCATCATCGCCATACTTGGAGCGAACTTCCTTACCATATTTTTTCTCATTTTCATCTATCATTTTCTTCTTGAAGCCTTCGAATTTTTCTTTATTAGACATCTTGAATCTCCCTTCTGTCATTGCGATTGTCTTTTCAACATTCGCGATTAACAAGTCTAATTGTTCCCGCTTTTCGAGGAGCTTTTGGCGATGTTCCATGAGTGCTGCGGCACCATCGAAGGAAGGGTCGGTTACAATCTCCTTGATTTGGTCGAGACTAACACCTAACTCCCGGTAAAACAGAATTTGCTGAAGCCGATCCACTTCTGCCTGCCCGTAAATTCGGTAGCCTGATGAATTGATTCGTGCCGGCTTAAGAATCCCTATTTCATCATAATACCTTAGCGTCCGGGTGCTAATCCCTGCCAAACTCGCAAGCTTTTGCACCGTATATTCCATTCCTCTCACCTCCTCACCAACAACGATACACCTTAACGCAACGTCAATGTCAATCACTAGTATGCCTATATTTTTTAAAAATTTCTTTGCACAAATTGTCGAGTAGTTTTAATAATAATTGGTTCTTTTTCCCTTTATAATGAGAGGGTGATTGTACTATTTTTAGAGGTTGAAAGGGGAAAGCAAAGATGGCTAAATTAGTTGTTATTTATGATCAACCGAAGGATCAAGAAGGTTTCGAAAACTATTATTTCAATGTTCATATTCCTTTAGCAGAAAAACTGCCTAATATCACAGGTGCGGAGGTTCACCGCGTTTTGCAAAAGCAAAACACGAGCGATAACCAATACCTTCTTGCAGAACTTCATTTTGAAAACCCAGCCATTCTAGCTCAGTCATTAGCATCCCCTGAGGGCCGTGAAGTCACTGCAGACGTGGCCAACATGATGCAATTTCTGAATAAGCCCCCAGTTGTTTTAATCGTGGATTAATTAATAGGGATATTAGCAAACAGCAGGCACCAGTGCCTGCTGTTTTTTCATTCCAGAGAAACAATAGTCATTGTTTGTCCCCATTATTGCATATGTATTACAAAGGAGGCGGACAAACATGCATACTTCATTTTCAACTATGAATTTACTGCGGTATTCGGTCGCATACGTGTTTATCATCTCGGGTTTAATGAAACTGCTTAACACTGATTTAGCCAACTATTTTTTGAGCCTGGGCCTGCCATATCCTCAGCTCATGTTGAAGCTTGTCATCCTTCTAGAAATTGGCTGCGGGGCTTTAATCCTAGCGGGTAAAGCTGTAAAAAATGCCGTCATCCCCTTAATCGCAATTATGATAGCCGCAATTTTATTAACGAAGCTGCCTACCCTTAACACAGGGCTTTTGCAATTCGCTTTCAACGCCCGCTTAGACATCGTCATGTTAGTTCTATTAATCGCTTTATACAAACGAAATCCATGATAGGGTTTACCAGATTGTTAAGGCAATCTGGTTTTTTATTTATAGGAAATATTAGACAGAATCCACGATATATATCCTATGATAAAATTATAGAAACAATATGGTTCGGGAAGGAAATAGACATGGATTTAAAAGAAAAGGTAAAAAATCTCCCCCTTACACCCGGGGTTTATCTGATGAAGGATTCTGCCGGCCAAATCATCTATGTTGGAAAAGCCAAAAATCTGAAGAATCGCGTTCGCTCCTATTTCCAGCATTCCAAGGCTCATTCCAAAAAAACGCAAAAACTTGTTTCGACCTTAAAGGATTTTGACTATATCCTGACCGACACAGAGTTTGAAGCTTTTCTGCTGGAATGCCAGTTAATCAAAGAAATCAAACCTTTTTTCAACTGGAAGATGAAAAACCCGCAGAACTATTCCTATATCGTTGTGAAAATGGGCGAGCGTTATCCCTCACTTGAAGTAACGAATGTTTACATTGAAAATGACGAAAATCTTTATTTCGGACCGTTTATCAGTAAATTTGCAGTGGAAAAAGCGGTCCAAGGGATCAAGGAATTTTTTTTTATTAGCTGCAGCAGCCGTTCCTCAGGAGGTTCTCCCTGTTTGAATCATTCTCTTGGTCTCTGCATCGGTTTATGCATTGGGAAAGTCTCGAGAGAAAAATATGATAAGATTTTAAACCGCATTATTGCTTTGATCAAAGGAAATGACTTAAGCCCATTTGCGGAAATGGAGGAAAAAATGGCTGCTGCTGCGGAGCAATTGGATTTTGAACTGGCCGCAAAGTATAAAGGGTATTTGGAGGCAATCAGTTTTCTTCATTATAAAGAGGATGTCATTGATTTTGCGGAGGCCAATCAAAATATCGTCACGATTGAATTTTTGGATGACGGCACTTTTAAACTCTTTTTAATCAAAGGTAACAGGGTGTTGTTTTCTGAGAAGTATTTGCTGGAGGGAACGGATGTCGATGCAACGGTAAAGTCGAATATCTTGACCTTTTTCAAAGGTGCCAGGGATGAAACTCCCCTTATTGTCCACAAAGAAGACCTTGATGAAGCGCAAATTATTTATAACTATTTAACCGGTAATAATAGCAGGTACGTCCTAATTCCTGATGCTTGGCTTACGAAGCAGGATCACACTCTCATGGATGAGACAATTCTAAAATTGCTATCAAAGCCCTAGAAATCTCGAGGGCTTTTTTATTATGGATAAATTCCCTGACAAGGGTAAGAATATTATTTATTCGAAAATAATAACTATTTTAAAAAAACTTTCTTTTTATATGAAAAAATTCCTAAAAACACGATAAAGTCAAGGTTTTAAGCCGAATTGTAAATATAATCCCAAAGTTAAATTTTTGACGATTCTAAACTATAAAAGTATTATAAAATAATAAAAGGAGGTAGATTTATGTCAAACATAAATAAACAGAAAATTGTGGACAGTGTACCTCAGAAGGGTTTTTTCGGTCACCCTAAAGGCTTATTCACACTGTTTTTCACAGAGTTTTGGGAACGCTTTTCTTATTATGGAATGAGAGCAATTCTTGTATACTATATGTACTATGAAGTTTCTAAGGGCGGCCTTGGAATGGACCAAACCCTGGCATTGTCTATCATGTCCATTTACGGATCGTTAGTTTACATGTCCGGAATCATTGGCGGCTGGCTGGCTGACCGGATTTTCGGTACATCAAAAGCAGTGTTCTATGGCGGTATTTTAATCATGTTTGGTCATATTGCGCTAGCCATTCCGGGAAATATTACTTTATTCTTTGTTTCGATGGTATTGATTGTTCTTGGTACAGGGCTGCTTAAACCAAACGTTTCTACCGTGGTTGGTGATATGTATGCAGAGAACGACAATCGCCGTGATGCAGGTTTCAGTATATTCTATATGGGGATTAACCTTGGAGCCTTCATTTCACCATTAATCGTTGGATCCCTCATGAGTGTCAGCTTCCATTTAGGATTTGGTATCGCAGCTATTGGTATGTTCGTAGGATTAGTAATGTTTGTTTTAACAAAGAAGAAAAACCTTGGATTAGCTGGTACTACAGTTGCAAACCCGCTGTCACCTGCTGATCGAAAAAAAGTCTTTACTACTATTGGATTAGGTGTAGCCGTCATTGCGGTAATTTGCGCCATTGCTATTCCTAATGGGTATTTAACATTTGAAACCTTTGTTAACCTAATTGGTATTTTGGGTATCTTAATTCCTACTTTATACTTTATCGTCATGTACCGCAGCAAAAAAACAACATCAGTGGAACGCTCTCGTTTAATCGCTTATATTCCATTATTTATCGCATCTGTTATGTTCTGGGCGATTCAAGAGCAAGGTTCAACGATTTTAGCAAACTATGCGGACAAGCGTACCCAGCTTGATTTTGCAGGATTTCATATTTCTCCTGCATGGTTCCAATCCTTAAATCCATTATTCATTATCACCTTAGCTCCAGTTTTTGCATGGCTTTGGGTGAAGCTTGGAAAAAGAGAACCAAATATTCCACAGAAGTTTTCATTAGCATTATTACTCTCCGGTTTATCATTTATCGTGATCTTGCTTCCTGCCTACTTTGGCGGTACAGATTCTTTGGTAAACCCATTATGGTTAGTGCTCAGCTATTTAATATGCGTGCTTGGTGAATTGTGTCTATCACCAGTTGGATTGTCAGCTACAACGAAGCTGGCGCCTGCTGCGTTCACAGCCCAGACAATGAGCCTATGGTTCTTATCAAGTGCTGCTGCTCAAGCGATTAACGCGCAAATCGTAAAATTCTACACCCCTGAAACAGAAATGGTCTACTTTGGTACGGTTGGAGGGGCGTCACTAGTATTAGGTTTCATCCTCTTAATGCTCGCGCCTAAAATTCAGGGATTTATGAAGGGAATTCGATAACAAAAAAAGGTGTCTGCCCTAAAAATGGTGCAGATACCTTTTTTTATTTTTCGATGCTTTATTAAAATAGTAATTGTTGGTTAACATGTAATTAGATTTCCAATCTTCAAAATAGAAAACCGATAAGCACTTAGTTCGATCACTTTTATTGCACTATATACTTAATTGGCAATCTTTCTAATTTTGCTTTTTTCATATATTTTATTGACGATTTAATTATTATTAAATTAAGATAATTATATTAAAATAATAATATATCAACGGAGGAAATTATATGGATGCTACAATGGATCGTCAACTGAATTCCAAGCAATCAAAGAAGCACCCCCCTGGACTATACCTCTTATTTATGACAGAAATGTGGGAACGTTTTAGTTATTACGGCATGAGAGCTATTCTTGTTCTTTATCTGACTAAATCATTGGTCAGCGGCGGATTGGGTATGAAAGAAAGCACCGCTTTAATGTTATACGGATTTTTTACCGGTGCAGTTTATTTCACACCGTTAATTGGCGGCTATTTATCTGACAGGTTTTTAGGCCAAAGGTTTGCTGTTACGATTGGCGGTATTACAATGGCCCTTGGTAACATCGTATTGTTCTCTAATCAAAGTTTCACTGCCGTTTATATTGGTTTAGGATTATTAATTATTGGTAACGGCTTCTTCAAACCGAATATCTCTACTATTGTTGGTGAGCTTTATGACGCTAAAGACAAACGCCGCGATGCTGCGTTTACGATTTTCTATATGGGCATTAACACAGGTGCATTCTTCGCTCCATTAATCATTGGTTTTATTACTGATAAGTGGTTTGCGGTACATGTACATGGCGTAATTGAATATGGATATAAATATGGATTCCTTGCATCTGCCATCGGAATGATTATAGGTCAAATTCTATTTAATGCTTTAGGCAACCGGTTCTTAGGCGAAATTGGCAAAAAGCCAGTTGGAAAACCACAGGCTTCAAAATCTGGCACTACACAAACTCAAAAAATGACGAAGGTAGAAAAAAACAGAACAATCGTGATTTTCATTTTAGCTGCTTTTGTCGTCTTTTTCTGGGCTGGATTCGAACAGGCTGGCGGCGCATTAAGTATCTATACAGATAAGTTCGTAGACCGCACCCTTTTTGGTTGGGAGATTCCAACCTCATGGTTCCAATCTGTTAACCCGTTATTTATCATACTTTTAGCACCTGTTGTTTCAATGTTATGGGTAAAACTTTCAAACAGCAAACGGGGAGATTTACCGGTACCAACAAAGATGGCATTTGGTATGATTCTTTTAGGAGCAGGCTTTATTGTTTTATTATTTGCCATCATGCAAACAGGCAGTGATGATAACCATATTACAACAAAAGCTAACATCCTGTTTATCGTTTTCACGTATCTGCTCCATACAATTGGTGAGCTGTTCTTATCGCCAGTTGGACTATCCTTTGTAAGTAAGTATGCACCTGTGAAATTCGCCTCTTTATTAATGGCAGTTTGGATGGCCAGCTCTTTTGTGGCAAACCTTCTTGCCGGCCAATTAGGTGCCTTTACTGAAACAATGGGATACTTTGAAGTATTCTCTGTCATCGGTATCGCTGTAATTATCCTTGGTCTGATTCTCCTTACACTTTCCAAAAAGCTTGTGAAAATGCTGGGTGAAGAGGAAACAAAGGAAGCAAAGCAAGCTGCATAATCTTTTAAAGCTGCTAATTAAAAAAGAACGAAGGCTCTGATAAAAGCCTTCGTTCTTTTTTATTTTTTATTAATCAAATGTTTTACTCCATAAATAGGGTGATACAACAGCATCCACGGGCCGGAGTAATGCATGACGGCTTTGATTTTTTGTCGGTAGGAAGGTTTATAACAGTGAACTTTACAATGGGAGCAGGATGATTTCTCCTCACCAAAACGGCAGAAGGAGAGCCTTAACATACAGTAGTTTTTCAACTCCTGACATTCATTGCACAAACCATTGGGATGTTTATGCTTGCGGCGGCAATAAATCTCAATCATTTGCTTGACGATTTCTTTTTCCTTTTGGATAACTGGACCAGTGTTTGGTTCTATTAAACGCGCTCCCATTTTTAAAAACCTCCTACCTTTAAATACATCTCTTACTTTTAACATACCACGAAATCTAGTTTACAGATGGAAAACTTTTTACAAATTCCGCACATTTAAAAGAAGCTAAAAAAAGTACTCCCGCGAGTACTTTTTTAGATAATTTTATACCTCTTGCAAATCCTTGTGAAAAACAATATCGTTCAAGGCTAATTGCAGCGTTCCTTTAAACTCTGCCTTATGACTGATATCAACTCCCGAGGCAATCAGACTTTTGACAATTTCGGCCCGCATACCGGTGAGAATCGTTTTACAGCCCATCATCGAAAAGCCTTGGATGATTTGGACAAAGTTCCGTGCGGCTTCTTTTTCCATCGAGGCCACACCTGAAAGGTCGATAATTAAATTTTGAATTTGCCGATACTCAATTTCAGTCAGCACTTTATTTTGAATCGTTGAAATACGCAGATCATCAAGTGTTCCAATTAAGGGCAAAATGCAAATCTCTTTATTAATTGGAATAATTGGAACAGATAGGTTTTCGTCAAGCTTTCTTTGGTCCTCCAGCAATTCATCCTTATATTTCGTGTACGTAATAAAAAAGTGTGTCAGGAACTGATCAATTAATTCATTTATACTTTTTTCCATTGAAAAAAATGTAATTCTATCAGTCTCCAATTTATTGAAAGCATCAAAGTTATAGAGAAAATCCCAAAGTGTTCGGCGGATCGCCTGAATCCATTCCAACTTGAACGCAAGAGTCAAGGAATGCTTCGCCCAAGCCATCCCCTCCTGCTTGGCAAATGAAATTAGTTCATGTTCCCGACCTTCAACAACATATAGAACTAACTTATGGGCATTGTTAAGTAAATTAATTCCGACATTATGTATATCATCAATTTTGTCACTTACATTAGTCGCCTCAGCCAGCAAACGGTCCTCAAATAATTTTTGATTTTCCAAGAAGTATTCCTTTATTGAGTACTTATCATCGAATATGACATTCAAATTTCTCACTCCACGCTTTGTAATTTGCTGCTGTTGCGGAATCTTGATTGTGAAAACCGTGCCTTGATTTTCATGGCTGTCCACTATGATCTTGCCGCCGTGCTGATAAATAACCGAGAACACCTGGGCAAGTCCCATTCCTGTCCCCTGTTCCTTTGTTGTAAAAAAGGGGGTGCCCAGTAGCGAAAGCTTCTCTTCCGGAATGCCGACCCCAGTATCTTGAATTTTAACAATGACTTCATTATTCGAAGTGTAGTGGGTAAGAGTAATCGAACCTACCCCATTTATTGCTTCAATCGCATTTTTCACCAAATTGAAAAAAGCCTTTTTAAATTGATTTTTCCTGCCATAAATAGCGGCATCAGTATCTCGAAAGTCTGTTTGAATAGAAACTTCGTACATTTTATCCTGGAATAGGTTAATGATGGATTCCAGTTCCACTGACAGATAAATAGTTTGGAATTCTTCGTCTTCTAAATCAGGCTTGGAAACTTGCAAGAGATTATTCAATGTCTTTAGTGCGTTATCCAGTTCGGAATGGGCAATCTCAATGTATTCATTATTTTGGTCCTGCTGCATAAGCTGCAAAAAGCCCTTGACCGCGGTTAATGGATTACGTACCTCATGTGCGATTCCTGCAGCAATTTGCCCAATCGACGCCAGTTGGCTTAAATGATTCGGCATTCCATTCTCAGTGTAACTCTTTTCTTCGGTGTTCATCTTTGATAAAACTCCTTTCCATCAAAAGGTACAAAAGGATTTATTTTAATAGTTCGAATATTTCTACTCCCTAAATATTAGTTTACTAGAAAAATATTCTAGGTAAATACTAAGAAATATGCATTCTTTTCCACTTCATATAGTGAAAAAGTCGTAATACCCATAAAATAAAAAGCCTTTCTAGGAAGAAAGACTCGTTATTTTAACTGTCCTTTTATTCCTTCGATGATATCCATTGGCATGACTCCATAATGCGAGAGAACTTTTGCTTTTTCTTGCCCGGCCCTTGCATGTAGGTAACTTGCGGCTATCATGGCGTGTAAAGGTTCGGCACCTTGGACAAGAAATGAGGCAATCAGACCAGTAAGAACGTCCCCGCTGCCTCCTTTTCCGAGTGCGTCATGACCGAGCGGGTTTATATAGACCTGTCCATCCGGTGAGACAACAATGGACCGGTGTCCCTTCAAAAGCAAAAACACATGGCCCTCCTTCGCATATTCCCTGGCAATTTCAATGCGGTTTTCCTCCACCTCTTTGACAGTCCTGTTGACTAACCTCGCCATTTCACCTGGATGTGGAGTGAAAATGACTGGCCCCTTATACTGGCGGACCAAGTCCATCAAGCCTCGTATGAAATAAAGGCCATCCGCATCAATGATCAAAGCCTGACCGTTCATTGACCCAATTAGTAATTTGAGCCACTCCTCTCCGCCATCAAACCGCCCCATCCCGGGACCAACGGCTACACAGTCAAACTGCTGAAGCTGCGGAATAATCTCATGAACTGCCCTGGCAGCAAAATGACCATGCTCATCAGATAAAGGCAAAAATAATGATTCCGGATTTTGCGCCGCCGCCATCGGATAAATCCCTTCCGGAACGGCCAGCGTTACCAGACCTGCCCCAGAATGTAAGGCTGCCCTCGCTGAGAATATCGGGGCACCTACATATGGGCGTGAGCCGCCGACTATCAGGGCATGACCGAATGTCCCTTTATGACCATGCCTTGGCCGTTTTGGAAGCACCTCCCGCACAAGAGGCCCTGTTATCACCTTTGGCATGTCCAGCCCTAAATCTGCCGCGGCAGAAGGCGGTACAGAAATATCAACCGCCTTCCAGTCACCTATATATTTTGGTCCGTCCAGCAAAAAGAAGCCTTTTTTCGGAAAAACAAATGTTATCGTCTTATCAGCCTTAATTGCTTCTCCTACAACCTTCCCGGTATCGCTGCTGACACCTGAAGGGATATCAACAGACAAGATCAATTTCTTTCCGGTATATTCGTTGACCATGGAAATCACATTGCTGAAGGGTTCCCTGACAGGGCCATTTACCCCAGTCCCCAAAATGGCATCGACAACCACATCCGCCGTGCTCAATTCATTTTTTAAACCCTTAAGTGAATGTTCTTGAAGGTAAAAGACAGGCAGCCCACGATTCACATACACATCAAAGTGGACTTTTGCATCTCCCTTTAAACGGTCAGGATCGACCAGCAGACAAACAAGAGTCCTGACTCCCGCATCGATCAGCCTGCGAGCAATAACAAAACCGTCGCCGCCGTTATTCCCCCCGCCAGCAAGAACGATGACCCTTGGATTTGGGCAAGGTAAGTCCGCTAGAATTTCCTCAGCTACTCTTGCTCCGGCATTTTCCATTAGGACCACGCCAGGTAAACCAATCCTTTCCATCGTATACTGATCCATCCGCTGCATGTCCCTTTGCCCCGCCGCAAACATGTCAAACCAACCTCCTCTTCGAATATTTCTAGTTTCATTTTACATCTTTTCCTCAAAAAAGAGCCCAATTGATTCTAACAGGGTTCCGTTAACTATCGCAAACATTAAAAAAGTAATGCAATATGAACTTCAAGTTGTATGGTAATATGGAGGTCTATTTTACAGGGATTTCGATAATTATTTTGTGAGAAAATGTAGTGCAATTTGTATATTAAAATGTGGGGGTACAATAGGACAGTGTACCGTTGCAAAATACACAACATTTGTACTTACAAATTTATATATAGAATAATTGTTTAGGCTCTATCATAGCTGAATTGTGATTTCACTGCGTATGAAAAATAAGCGGTAAAATTCCGGCTAAATTGGGAAATACCCGTATTTCCTTAATAATAAGGGAAGTTTTTCCGTTTATATTATCCAAATCTTTGGATTTTGACTAATTTAGAGCATTTAATCGGAATATCTCCGCTTATATCAGCTTCTTAAACTTCCCCCTACATACATTAGCCGGAAATTCTCCGCCTATGAAAGGAAGTTAATTCGTTGGGGCTTTGATGCCGCTTCTTCCTCAGAGCTTTTATTAAGTGTCCAACCAAAAAAACAAATCTCTTGCGGAAAATACATCCTGAATCCTTTCTAAGTTTCCTTAATTTAACAATAAAGCATAGCTCAGGATTTGCACATCCTATTTTAAATAATATTTCACATTTTTGGGTATATAGGGTAAATTTAGGAAAAATGTTTTTATTTGTTTTTGCTCATCCTATGATTATAAGAAATTTATAAGAGGTGTTTAATGAATGGGGAAAGCCAATTTTCAACTGGTTTTACAAACAGTTAACTTAGTTTTAGGATTCATGATTTGGGTCATCATTTCTTCTTTAATATCTTTTATTCAAACTGATATTAAGCTCACACCCGGTCAGTTATCGACCGTAACAGCCATTCCGGTCATTCTCGGATCTATTTTAAGGGTTCCAATCGGCTTTTGGACTAACCGCTACGGCGCAAGATGGCTATTTACAATTGGTCTGCTATTTCTGATTCTGCCTGTTTACTATATCAGCCTGGCGGATTCCTTCACCGATTTAATCATCGGCGGTTTAGCCCTTGGAGTCGGAGGGGCGTTGTTTTCAATTGGGGTCACCTCTCTGCCGAAATATTATCCAAAAGAACGTCATGGGTTTGTAAACGGCATCTACGGGGCCGGTAACATTGGTACAGCCTTTACTTCCTTTTCGGCCCCGCTTTTGGCCAATTCCATCGGCTGGAGAAGCACTGTTCAATTATTTTTAATTTTAATCGTGATATTCGCGGTTCTGACATTTATCTTTGGTGACAAAAAAGAACAAACGGTAAGGGTCTCCTTAACCGGTCAAATTAAAAGTGTTTATAAAAACTATCGGCTCTGGTTTTTATGCTTGTTCTATTTTATAACTTTCGGTTCATTTGTTGCCTTTACTGTTTATTTACCTGCCTTCCTTGTAAACCATTTTCATTTAACGAAGGTGGATGCTGGGTTCCGAACTGCCGGGTTTATTGTCATTGCCACCATCATGCGTCCGATCGGGGGCTTTCTTGCTGATAAATTTAACCCTTATCTCATCTTGATTGTGATCTTTAATGCGATTACTTTTGCCGGATTTCTGTTATCGTTTACTCCGTCATTGCCTATTTACACCGTGGGCTGCATTTTAGTTGCCTTTTGTGCTGGAATCGGGAATGGCACCATTTTCAAGCTTGTGCCTTTATATTTTTCAAAACAGGCCGGCATTGTAAACGGTATTGTAGCTGCCATGGGGGGCCTGGGCGGATTTTTCCCTCCAATCGTGTTAACGATTCTATTTAATATGACCGGCCATTATGCGATTGGCTTTATGGCTCTTTCCGAATTTGCACTTGCTGCTGCGATTATTGTGACGGCTCTATACTTCCTTGATAAATTACAGATTTCTAACCAGGTTATTGAAAGCACCGCAGAAGGTATCATGGTGACAGATTTAAAGGGGGTTATTCAACGGATTAATCCTGCGTTTACTGCAGTCACTGGGTATTCGAAAGATGAGGCCATTGGCAATACACCCGTTATCCTTCGCTCCGGAAAACATGATGAAGCTTTTTATACAAAAATGTGGGAGGATATCCGTAAAAACGGATCATGGCAAGGTGAAATTTGGAACAAAAAGAAGGATGGGCAAATTTATTTGGAGTTGTTAACCATCAGCACCATTAAGGATGAAAATGATAACCCGCTAAATTATGTGGGAATGTTTAATGAGCTTCGTTAGCGATCTAAATGTCCAAAAGAGTTGAGAAATTCAACTCTTTTTTTATTTTTATAATAATTTACCTTTTTTCGGAAATAGTAAGGGGATACTTGGAAAATCCAAAAAAAAGAAAAATAAGTGCCAAGATGAAAGGATGTTTTAGATTGTCAGGACCTAGCTTAAAAAAACAAGATGCACATGACTTAATACATGAATCTGCATTAAACGAGGCGAAAGAATTAAGGATGTTATTACAAAAATGCGTGGAAGATGGTCAAAAGGAAAAAGCCATTAAAGTAGCAGAAGTATCAATTGAACATTGGGAATCTAGGACATTGCAGCATGCAAGTTCAGAGGAAGAAGGTTTATATACGGAAATGGTAACTGAAAAACCCCATCTAAAAACGCTTGTCATACAGTTGACTCGTGACCATGACCTTATGCGTAAAATGGTAGAACAAATGAAGGCTCTGTTAATAAATAATGAGATTGATGAAAAATTAGTATCTTTAATGGATTCCTTAATTATTGTTGACTCTCTACATAATGACGATGAAATGAATAAACTTCTAGGACATAACGAATTCTATAAGTTGGAAATTATGGAAGAGAGTGATGAAATTGCTTGAGGAAAGAATATTACGCTATGGAGCACCCGCCTTATATGACAAGATGGTTGAGATTTTCTCAAATTTCCATATTCATCCATATGATGTTCAATCCACAGTATTAAAAGTCGAGGACAAATTTGAAGTTTCATTGAAATTTTCTGCTGATTTTTCTCAATCAGTAACCCGTCAATTCACTATTGAACAAATGGAGCATCCTGATGAAGAAGTGACAAGCTTTTTTCAAGAATCTGCAGAAAAATGCAAGTCTATATTAATTGCTGATTACTACAAAATGATGAAAGTGTGAAAGGAGTTGAAACGCTTTGTTTTCATTTCAAGAAGATGCACTTTTGGTTGATGACCGAGAAGATTTGATTGCCGTTTTACAAATGAGATTCGGCACTTTACCGGGGGAAATGATCCAAAAAATTTATGAAATTAATGATATGAATACATTGCAGCGTCTCATCTTATCTGCTGCTAATTCGGCAAATTGGGATGTTTTTGTAGAAGATTTTAATGTCAGTAAAGATTCCTATCGATTATTGGGAGATAACTTTAACCCACTAAGAGATTTAATGGAAGGAGAGGTGTGCGATGGAGGAGCATAAGAATAATTTGTTCCATTCTCTTAAACATCTCGTTCGAGGAGACCGAATTAATGATGGTTGGACAGAAGAAAGTCCGCGTCCACGGGATTGGGAGTCAGCCTACCGTAATCGTTGGGGACACGATAAAGTCGTACGATCCACTCATGGAGTAAACTGTACGGGTTCTTGCAGTTGGAAAATCCACGTAAAAGATGGGATTATCACTTGGGAAACACAGCAAACAGATTATCCTTCTACTGGGGACGACTTTCCGGAATATGAACCCAGAGGGTGCCCTCGTGGTGCCAGCTTTTCATGGTACACATACAGTCCAACCCGTGTAAAATATCCATATGTTCGTGGAGAACTCTATTCATTATGGAAAGAGGAATTGGAAAAAGCCAATAACCCAGTTCAGGCATGGGAAAATATCGTTACTGACCCTAAAAAGCGTGAACGTTATGTTAAAGCAAGAGGAAAAGGCGGTTTTGTTCGGGGGAATTGGAATGACCTTTGTGAAATGATTGCTGCCGCCAGTATATATACGATAAAAAAATATGGACCAGATCGTATCGTTGGATTTAGCCCTATTCCTGCAATGTCAATGGTCAGCTATTGTGGCGGCACAAGATTTTTGTCCTTAATCGGAGGAACAATATTAAGTTTCTATGATTGGTATGCAGACCTGCCACCGGCTTCACCGCAAGTTTGGGGTGATCAGACAGATGTTCCGGAAAGTGCAGATTGGTATAACACTAAATATTTTATTATTTGGGGAACCAATATTCCACAAACGAGAACGCCAGATGCCCACTTTATGGTGGAATCAAGATACAACGGGACAAAAGTAGTCGGGGTCAGCCCAGATTACGCAGAGTACGAAAAATTTGCTGACATGTGGCTGCCTGCCAAAGCTGGGACAGATGGAGCGCTTGCCATGGCGATGACACATGTGATTTTAAAGGAATTCTATGTAGATAAAGAAACGCCATATTTTATGGAATATGCAAAACAATATACGGATTTGCCATTTTTAATCACATTAAAAAAGAAAAATGATAATTACCGTTCTGATTGTTTCTTACGTGCATCAGATCTTTCTGACCAAGAAGAATTAGGTGAATGGAAAACTGTGGTTTGGGATGAAACAACTGATAACTTTGCCATTCCTAACGGCAGCCAAGGTTTTCGCTGGGATAACGGAAATCAGTGGAACTTAGATTTATATAATATTAATCCCAAAATGAGCTTTTTAGATGATTCAGATGATACTGCTATGGTCGAATTCCCTTACTTTGGCCAAAAGGATGGCGGTTTGATTAAGCGTGAAGTTCCAGTAAAAAAAATAAAAGATAAATCCGGAAATGAATTACTCATTACTACTATCTATGATTTAATGTTGGCACATACCGGAATTAACAGAGGTCTAAAGGGTGACTATCCAAAGGACTATAATGACGATAAAAGTCCCTATACTCCTGCTTGGCAAGAAAGTATCACAGGTGTTAACAAAGCTCATGTCATTCAAGTGGCAAGAGAATTTGCGGAAAATGCAGCATTGACAAAGGGTAAATCAATGATTGCAATGGGTGGTGGAACAAACCACTGGTATCATAGTGACCAAATTTATCGCTGTATTTTAAATCTCATTCTTTTAACCGGTTCACAAGGTGTAAATGGCGGGGGTTGGGCGCATTACGTAGGTCAAGAGAAAGTACGTCCGCTTGAAGGATTCTCCCAAATTGCATTTGCTAATGATTGGGTGAAGGCTCCAAGGTTTATGAACGGTACTTCCTTCTTTTATTTTGCAACAGAGCAATTCCGCTATGAATATGAAAAAAAAGAAGAAGAATCAGAGTGGGGAAGCAAATATTCCAGCATGCATCCAGCTGATTTTAATGCCCTTTCGGCAAGGTTAGGATGGTTACCAAGCTTTCCACAACTTTCAAAAAATTCTTTAGATGTAGTAAGAGAAGCACGCTCAAGAAACAAAAATGATCAAGCGGTTATCGAAGATATCACAAAACAACTAGTGGAAGGAAAGCTTGACTTTGCCATTGAGAATCCAAACGATCCACGTAATTTTCCGCGAGTCTTTTTCAACTGGCGTTCAAATTTATTAGGAGATAGCGGAAAGGGACATGAATATTTCGTGAAGCATTTAATTGGAGGACAAGATTCTGTATTAGGTGATTATGAAAATTCTTGGCAACCCGAGGATGTGAACTTGTCTGATAAGCCACCTGAAGGGAAAACAGATCTTTTCGTCAGCATGGATTTTCGAATGACTAGTTCAGGACTTTTCTCCGATATTATTTTTCCAGCTGCTACGTGGTATGAAAAATACGATATTAGCACCACGGATATGCATCCATTTGTCCATCCGTTTAATGCAGCCATTTCTCCTCCTTGGGAGACAAGAAGCGATTGGGATGCATTTAGGGAAATTGCCAAAAGTTTTTCTGAACTTGCTAAAAACCATCTTCCTGCTCAAGAGGACCTTGTTTTGTCGCCACTTGCACATGATACCATCAATGAAATTGCTCAGCCTTTCGGAAAAGTCAAAGACTGGCGAAAAGGTGAAGTGGAAGCAATACCGGGAAAAACCTTACCAAACTTTAATTTTGTCAAACGTGATTATCCAAATGTATACGATATGTGGATTACCGTTGGGCCAAATATAAAAAATGGATATGGAACAAAAGGGGTTAAAATTCCTGGTGACCAAGTTTACAAGGATTTACTTGACCGCTTAGGACCATCCAAACATATAGGTATTGGAAAAGGTTATCCTGACCTTTATACCGATAAAAAAGCCATTAATGCCATTTTGTTAATGTCCGGTGCTACAAATGGCAAACGAGCGGTTGAAGGTTGGAAATCCGTGGAGGAAAAGACAGGTAAAAAACTGACTCATATTTCCGAGGAACGTGCGGAAGAAGATTATACGTTAGACGCCTTAACCATTCAACCAAGACCAACCCTTTCTTCCCCAGTATGGAGTGGGCTCGAAAAGGATAATCGACGGTACTCTCCGTTTACGATTAACAAAGAATTTAATATACCGTGGCATACACTTACTGGAAGACAAAGCTTTTATCTTGACCATGAAGTGATGCTTGATTTTGGCGAAGGGCTTCCTTTATATATTCCTCCGATTACAAGAGGCGCTTTTGTGAAAGGAGAAAAAGAAGTCGAAAATCAAGGAAAATCCATTTCATTGCGTTACATGACTCCACACCAAAAATGGGGCATTCATACCATGTTTACAGATACGAATAACATGGCTCAATTGTTCCGTGGCTGGCAAGTCGTTTGGATGAATGAAGAAGATGCAGCCTCTATTGGCATTAAAGATAACGATTGGATTGAAGTATATAACCGCAATGGCGCTGTTGTTGCTAGAGCTGTTTTAACGTACCGTATGCCAAGAGGTGCAGTTTATATGTACCACGCTCAAGACAGGCATATGGGGGTTCCAGGGAATAACATTAACAAAGTACGTGGTGGAACCCATAACAGTGTGACCAGAATTTATCCAAAAGCCACACATATGATTGGCGGTTATTCTCAATTAAGTTATGGATTTAATTATTATGGACCGACTGGTAGTCAGAGGGACACAATGGCGATTATTAGACCGCTGAAGGAGGTCGATTGGCTTGAGGATTAAGGCACAAGTTGCAATGGTCATGCACCTTGATAAGTGTATTGGTTGCCATACTTGTTCTGTTACTTGTAAAAATGTATGGACCAACCGACCTGGAATGGAGTATGTGTGGTTCAATAACGTTGAAACACGACCTGGGGTAGGATATCCAAAGGAATGGGAAAACACCAACCGCTATAAAGGCGGTTGGGTTTTGCGAAACGGTAAATTGCATTTAAGAGCCGGTGGACCTCTTACAAAATTGGCGAATATTTTTTACAATCCCAATATGGCAGATCTAAATGATTTTTATGAGCCATGGACGTATGATTTTCAGCATCTTCACAAACGGGATAAAGGAGATAGTTTACCTGTAGCCCGTCCTCGTTCCATGATTACAGGAAACTATATCGATAAACCGGTATGGGGTCCAAACTGGGATGATGATTTGGCGGGAGGGAGCGAATCTGTTCCAAATGACCCTAATGTACGAAAACTTCAGGAACACGTTAAAACGGAATATGAAAAGACCTTTATGATGTACCTGCCAAGGATATGCGAGCATTGCTTAAATCCTTCCTGTGTTGCCTCTTGCCCTTCTGGTGCTTTATATAAAAGGGACGAAGATGGAATTGTATTAGTAGACCAGGATGCTTGTCGGGGATGGCGGTTTTGTATGAATGGATGTCCATATCATAAGGTGTACTATAACTGGAATACACACAAAGCGGAAAAATGTAATTTCTGTTATCCAAGAACTGAAGCCGGTTTACCAACCATTTGTTCAGAAACTTGTGTAGGTCGAATTCGATATATTGGTGTGGTCTTGTATGATGCAGATCGGGTGAAAGAGGCTGCATCCGTTAAAGATCCTAAAGATTTATATGAATCCCAACTCTCTGTATTTTTAGACCCATTTGACCCTGAAGTCATTGCGGAAGCAGAAAAACAAGGAATCAATCATAGTTGGATTTTAAGTGCACAAGAATCTCCCATCTATAAGATGGCAATAAAGTGGAAG
Organism: Neobacillus sp. PVCKKU3; assembly: GCF_058323225.1. NCBI lineage: Bacteria > Bacillati > Bacillota > Bacilli > Caryophanales > Bacillaceae > Neobacillus > Neobacillus sp. PVCKKU3. The sequence goes on along the minus strand of NZ_JBLVQN010000021.1, from coordinate 28,565 downwards.
ATTGCACTTCCGCTTCACCCAGAATACCGGACGTTTCCAATGGTATGGTATGTACCGCCGCTTAGCCCGATTATGAACCACATTACTAACGAACAAGATTTAAGCGCGGAAGGCTATATTCCAGCAGTAGATCAAATGAGAATTCCAATGGAGTATTTGGCTTCAATTTTAACTGCTGATGATACATCTGTTATTCGTAAGGTCTTATTAAAAATGGCAGCGATGAGGGTTTATATGAGGTCAAAAACCGTTGGTGGAGTGGACAAACAAAAGTTAACTAAATTAATGGATGAAGCAGGTACCCATAATGAAGAATTAGAAGAGATGGCTCGGTTACTTGCAGTCGCAAAATACAATGAACGATTTGTCATTCCGACTGGCCGTCGTGAAATGAATGATGACTTATATTACAAACAGGGAGCTTGCAGCATTGAAGATTTAGCTCCTCCTGAAGGTATGATGACCTATCCATTTGAAAGAAGTGAAAATGCATAATGAATGAAGAAAAAGCGATTTTAATGCTTTTATCGCGTCTCTTGGATTATCCGGATACTTCTTTTTTTGAAGATCAAGAAACAATCATAAGCTTTATTTGCGAATCTATCACATCAGAGGATATTCAAAAGGAAGTATTGAATAGAATTTATCCCTTCTATCAAATGCCATCGGTGCAATTGGAGCAGCTATATGTAGAGACCTTTGATTATAAGGAAGGGACCAATCTCTATTTAACTGCACATGAACTAGGAGACAGCAGAAACCGCGGTTTTGCTCTTATCCAATTACAAAAACTCATATCTGAAGCCGGACTTGAATACATCGGACATGATATGGCAGATTATATCCCTATGTTGTTAGAACTTTTGGCGGTTGTACCCGAAGAGGAAAAAATCAACAAACTTTCAAGAAGAATTGCTTATGCCGTTGACCGGATCTTAACAAATCTTCCTGAGGATAATCCTTACAAGAAAGTGCTTGAATTAGGGATGATGTATGTTTTTGAAACTCCGGATGCTGAAGAGATCTCTGCTTTAGAAAGACTGCGGGAAGATGCTGACTTGGATGAGTTGCCATATCCATTGATGTATCGCTAAAAAGGAGGGGCATTATGGAAGTTGTATTTTGGTGGACAATTTTTCCTTATATTTGCGGAACAATCCTAATTATTGCAACATTTTATCGTTTTGTTTTCCGTGGCAAAAGTTGGACTGCACCTTCAACAGAAATTTTTGAAAAAAAAGGATTGGGAATTGCATCTGTCCTATTTCACTATGGGATTATCTTTGCTTTTGTTGGACACATAATGGGCGTATTAATTCCACTAAGTGTATACAATGCACTCGGAGTCAAAGACCATATTTATCATTTCTTTGCCATAGCAGGAGGTGGTCTTGCGGGTCTCATGGTGGTAATTGGGTTAGTTTTGATGCTGATTCGAAAATTCAATTCACCAAGGGTTCGTGCCCATACTACCGGGACAAGTTATTTCACCATCATATGGCTTATATTGGTTGCAGGGCTAGGGGCATATATGACGATCGTCTATAATACAACCGTAGGGGCATATGAATACCGTTTATCAATTGGGCCTTGGTTCAGAAGTTTATTCACATTCCATCCAAGGTCAGATTTAATGCTTGGGGTGCCTTTGCTCTTTAAAATTCATATCATTGTGGCATTTATTTTATTTGCTGCCATCCCATTTACAGCTCTAGTCCATATGTTCAGTTTTCCATTAAGGTATCCTTCACGGGCTCCGCAACAGTACCGGTCAAGAAATGGTTATAATAAGAATAGCAGGTAGAAAAAGGTTTTGCCTTATACCGATCTTTTTTAAGAATTAACAATACAACAATAAAAGCAGTGCATTTCACAACTGAAAACTGCACTGCTTTTCCATGTTAATTTATCTACTTGATAAAGCCCTGTTATGATAGGACTCTTTCATTTAATAAATTTGTAAATCTTACTTCTCTTTTGTTTCATTTAATTCATCAATTAGCTGTTTTGTCCTCTTCGCATTCCCTTCCGCAAAGTTTTCTAGACGTTCTTTTAGCTCATCGTCGTCATGAACCCGTTCGGCGGTAATTAAATATGTACGCATCAAATCTTCTTCTATTTCTATAGAATCTTTAAGAACCGCTTCAAGATTTTCCTTTTCTTCATTTCCTTTGAAAAAACTCATTTAAAATCCTCCTTTTTCCTTTAGGATTCTCCAATCTTTATTGGCGTATCCAATGAAAAAAGGATATGGATCTCGTCCATACCCTTTTGATTTAAAAATTACTTTTTCATCCAGCTTGGTTTTCCAAAACCTTTAAACTGATCATCGATGACTTTTTCGAAATCTGCTGATTCAACAACAGCTTTCAGATCTTTTGATAACTGTGAATCTTTGTTGCTTGTTTTAACTGCCACAATATTGCGGTAATTGTCTGCCATGTTTTCAAGCGTTAAGGCATCAAGAAGATTCATTTTTGCTGCAAGAGCAAAGTTTCCTGGTACTGCAGCTAAATCTGCACTTTCAACTGAACGTGGAAGCTGGCCTGCTTCGATAGGCTGGAACTTTAGGTTTTTCTTGTTTTCAGCGATGTCTTTTTCAGATACTTTTAGTGGATCTGCATCTGCTTTGATAGTGATAAGCCCTGCATCACGAAGTGTGTTTAATGCACGTGCTGCATTTGTCGGGTCGTTTGGAAGTGTAACAGTTGCCCCTTCTTTTACATCTTTAATCGATTTTATTGTGTTTGAATAAATCCCCATTGGTGCAGTTGGCACAGAAATAAGTGCTGTTAAATCCATGTTGTTTTCTTTCGCGAAATTTTGAAGGTAAATCGTGTGCTGGAACAGGTTGGCATCGATATCGCCATTGTTTAATGCTTTGTTTGGCTGGATATAGTCACTGAATTCAACAATTTCAACTTTGTAGCCTTTTTTCTCTAGGCCTGGTTTAATCGCTTTTGTTACCATGTCGCTATATGGGCCTGCAGTCGCGCCTATTTTAATTTCTTTTGATTCTGTTGCTTTTTCCTTGCCGCTTGCTGTTTTGTCCTCGGAGTTTCCGCATGCTGCTAATGCAAAGACTACACAAAGTAATAAAATGCTTGTTAACCATTTTTTCATAATAATTTCTCCCCTTTATTTATCTTCTTTTATCTACAACTTTGGCGATATAGTCACCAAGAAGCTGAATGACCTGAACTAAAATAATTAAGATTAAAACTGTTGAAATCATGATGGTATTGTCGTATCGATAATAACCGAAGCGAATCGCCAAGTCTCCAATACCGCCGCCGCCGACTGTACCGGCCATGGCCGAGAAACCAACTAAACTAATGAGTGTTAACGTGACACCTGAGATGATACCGGATCTGGCTTCAAGTAATAGGACATCTTTTATAATCATCCACGGGGTTGCCCCGGCAGCAATAGCTGCTTCGATTACGCCTTTGTCAATTTCTCTCAGTGCATTTTCAACAATCCTTGCAAAAAACGGAATTGCCGCAACCGATAGCGAAACACTGGCGGCAGTTGGGCCTATGGTAGTCCCGACGAGTAAGTTTGTCAGTGGGAGCAATGCCACCAATAATATAATGAAAGGAATCGACCGGACCATATTGACAATAAAACCCAGGACATTCTGGACGGCTCGATTTTCCATAAACAATCCTTTATCGGTTATGTAAAGCAATATCCCAACCGGCAATCCGATTATCGTCGATACGACCAACGAAATCGCAATCATATAGATGGTTTGAAAAAATGCTTTATTGATATCCGGAATAAGCTCCATCAGATGTGCAAAATCAAAGCCCATTGTGTAACACCTCCACCTGTGCTGCCCGGTTTTCAATATAATTTAGGGCTTTTTCTATTTCCTCTTTTTGTCCTTTTAGCTCCATTATGAAAATACCAAGCGGTTGCTCTTGAATATATTCTATTGAACCATGCAGAAAATTACCTTTTACGTTAAATTGTTGAAGAGTATCAGAAATGACCCCCTCTCCAGCGACTTTTCCTTTGAAGGTCACTTTCACAATTGGACCCTGGCAGCTTTTTAGAATAACTTCCGGGATTTCAAGAGTTACAACACTTTCTATAAATTCTTTTGTAAGTGCTGTATGCGGGTTGGCAAAAATGTCATATACCGAACCTTCTTCCACAACTCGTCCATCCTGCATAATTGCCATCCGGCTGCAGATTTCTTTAACAACATCCATCTCGTGAGTGATCAATACAATGGTGATGTTGAGTTCTTTATTGATTTTTTTCAATAGATTTAGTATCGACTTTGTTGTCGTAGGGTCAAGTGCTGATGTTGCTTCGTCACATAAAAGCACCTTCGGATTATTTGCGAGAGCCCTTGCAATACCGACTCGTTGTTTCTGACCACCGCTGAGCTGTGATGGGTAGACATCACGCTTATCGGATAGGGCGACCATTTCCAGAAGTTCCTCCACGCGTTTCCTTACTTGATCCTTAGGATAGTTGGCGGCTTTTAAGGAAAAAGCAATATTTTCATAGACTGTTTTTTGGCTGATTAGGTAAAAGTGTTGAAAAATCATGCCTATTTTTAAACGTGAAGATCGTAATTGCTCGCCTCTTAGGGATGTCAAGTCAGTGCCATCGACCGTTATACTGCCAGAGGTTGGCCTCTCTAACAGATTGATACAGCGAAGCAGTGAGCTTTTTCCGGCACCAGAGTACCCGACGATTCCAAAGATTTCACCTTCCTGAACGGTTAGTGAAACATTATCAACACCTTTTACTTCACCCTTTTTTGTCTTATAAATTTTGCTAAGGTTCTTTATATCAATCATACTGATTACCTCATTTTTCCGATATCTAAACTAGACTTTATACCCAAACAAAAAGCCCCATTCATTCTGAAAGGGGCGTCGAAATTAAATAGAATTTCGGCTTATCTTTCAGAATGAAAGTACAGTCATTCTGCAGGAATTGGCACCTTCCCAATCGGGGGTTGCCGGACGTCATCGGGCCATGTCCCTCGGTCGCTCTGGATAAGAAAATTAAATTAACAAATAATTAAGTTATATTAAGATAGTACAAATCTATTTTTGTTTTGTCAATCATCTAAATTATAGCGCAATTTACCCGATAGCGTTTTCAATATTGTCATATCAACTTATTATTAAATAAAAAATTTTTTTGTTCGATTAGAAAAGAGCTTTTCGCATGAAAAGCTCTTTGTGCATAACATTAGGCTAAAGCACCAGCAACATCATAGTTATGAATATCAATTTCCAATTGTTTTCCGAGTGCTAGTTTAGCGAGTTCTGCCCCTAAATATGGTCCGCTGGTTAATCCTGATGATCCTAGACCATTCGCTAATAAGATTCCTTCATAATTCGGAATAGCTCCAATAATAGGAAGAAAACCGGGAGTAAAAGGACGAAACCCTACCCTAGTTTCCAATATCATTCCACTGGCAAGTCCAGGAGCGACTGCCAAAGCTTTATTTAAGATTTCTTGGACACCTCCAGCCGTTACCCGATTATCAAATCCAGCATCATTTTCGTGTGTTGCTCCAATGACAACACGTCCACCTTCAAAGGATAGAATGTATTGATCGGATGGCGGCATGACCACCGGCCACGAATTTGTATCGATGTCTTGCATTTGTAAATGAATTATTTGCGCCTTCTGTGGCCTTACCAAAAATTCAACTCCTAATGGAGACAAAAATTCCTTTGCCCAAGCCCCTGCTGTAACAATAACTTGATCAGCAGAAAATGTTTTTTCATCCACTTTTACCCCTTGGACTTTATTGCCACTACTGATTAATGAGGCATCCCCTTTAACAACTTGGGCTCCATGCTTTACTGCAGCGTTAACTAGTGCATTACGTAAAGCCCGGCCATTTACACGTGCCCCGCCACTAACATAAACTGCCCCAAATTCATCGGACAACGGCGGAAAAAGTCGATTCGTTTCAGTTGGTGATAAAATTGTTATTTCGCCGATTTCGGGAGCATCCTCCCAACGGGTCCGTGCCCGTTCTGCCATCTTTTCCAACTTTGCTGGATCAGTGTGAATACTTAATGCCCCAACTCGTTTATAACCCGTATCTTTTTCCCCATCTGCTTCTAACTGAACTATTAATTCTGGATAATACCGGGCTCCACCTTTAACCAACTGGTACCAGGCTTTATTACGACGTTGGGACAACCATGGGCAAACAATCCCCGCAGCCGCGTCAGTGGCTTGACCGGGGACATGCCGGTCCACTATGATAACCTCGGCCCCCCATTTTGCAAGGTGATAAGCAGTGGATGCTCCGAGTATTCCTGCCCCAATTACAATTACCTTTTGCATAACTCACCTCAAAACAAAAACTCAGTCTTATAGACTGAGCAAAGTAGATAATATATATATTACAACAAATACAATACTGCTTTAAAGTTTCCTTGTGCGCTGCCTTCTCTCCATTACTTGCTCACACACCATATTATACATAATCTCAACACCCTTTTCAGATGCTTCGAAGTTAAAGGCATTTTCAACATCAATCCCAAGACAGCCCGCTTCTTGCTTAGCATCGATGTTTGCCCCCAAAAAGATAAACTCCCAATTATATTTCTTCTGCTGGTGATTGATTAATTCTCTCACTTTTTCATAGGTAAATTCGGAGCTAGCATTTTCTAATCCATCTGTGGTAATAACAAAAATCACCTTGCCTGGCCGCTTATCCTCATCTGTTTTGGATAATCGATATCCTACGTCAAGAATGGTTTTCCCCACTGCATCCAACATTGCCGTCATACCTCTTACATAATACTCCTGATCAGTGAGGTTAATCTGCCTTGCATTAACCCCATTCCATAGGATTTCGTATTGATCGTCAAATAAAACAGTTGTAACCCGTGTCTCCCCTTCCAACTTCCTCTGTTTCTCAATAAATCCGTTAAACCCGCCAATCGTATCACTTTCAAGTCCAGCCATTGACCCGCTTCGGTCAAGCAAGAAAATAATTTCAGTCATATTCGTGTTCATCTCTATCATCCTTTCAATATTGTTTATAAAATAATAATAGGGTATTAAATCTAGGAAATGGTCGCCTCTCAAGCGACATTTTTGGGGGTAGAATTATGCTGGATAAACACTTGCTAGTAGAATTGCAGGAATATGTTGAAAGAAACTTAAACATCCTTACTTACTCAATGATGGAGTCTAATGAAATACATAGTCTCGAAATAGAAGATTTTATTAAAAATAAGCGCCAGCCGACCTTCAACGAAACTCTATTCAAATTGATAGATAAAAAAGGAGCTGGCGACACAGAAACCTACAAAAAAGCCGGATTGGATCGCAGGCATTTTTCTAAGATCCGCTCGAATCCAGAATACCGCCCACGAAAAAATACAGTAGTGGCCTTGGCGCTTGCCCTTGAATTAAACAAAAAAGAAACCGACAAACTGTTAAGTTCGGCCGGTTTTTCATTGTCCGACAGTGAAACCTTTGACTTGGTCATCCAATTCTGTCTGGAGAAAAAAATATATGATGTCCACCATGTCAATCAGGCGCTGGACTATTTTAGCCTGAAGCCATTAATAGGGGGCCTAGAGTAATTCACTGAAACAAAAAAACACCCAGTCCAAAGGACTGGGTTTACCTAATATTTAATGTGATACTTTTTCTCCTCTTCTGGAACGAATCCCATGAATGATAAAGGTAACTAGGAACGCCAAGACAAGGACAACGATAAAGATCTCATTTGCAATATGAATATCAATAAGTGTCAATCCCATTTTTACAGCAATAAAGGTAATTAGCACATAAGCCGTTGTTTCAAGCTCCGGCACTCGGTTCATTAAGCCGATGAAAAACGTGGCAACGCCCCGCATCATAAGAATTCCAATCATTCCGCCCAGCAGAATGACCCAGACCTCATCGGAAACCGCCAGCGCGGTAAGGATACTATCCACTGAAAAAGCCAAATCCATGAGCTCAACGCTGATAACAGTTGCCCAGAAGACTCCAAATGTTTTCGTTAACCAGCCTTTTGGCTCCCGTGCTTTTTCCTCTTCTCCATCCTCACTGCTCTTAAATCTGTCAATAAAGAACTTAACAGCAAGCCAAAGTAAATACAACGCACCAATTAATTTAATAAACCAAAGCTTGATCAAAAACGTTCCCAGTCCGATGAAAATAAAGCGAAATACGTACGCTCCCCAAAGACCGTATACCAATGCTTTCTTTTGCTGCTTTTTCGGTAAAGGTTTTACGAACGCCGACAACACCAGCGCATTATCCGCCGATAAGATACATTCCAGTACAGCCAGTGAGAGAATTAATCCCCAAGCCTTAGGCGAAGTTAATACCTCTGCCCACATATGCCAGTCAAGCATCGAGACATAGGTGGCTAAAATATTATCTACCATTCAACATTACTCCTTTGTTGTTCTCTATCTAATATTACTACTTGTCAAGATTTTTATAAAATTATTTTGCTGCAATATCGTTTAGTTAGCTATTTTATGTCGTGTCCCTCTATTAGTACATAATTCCATTTTTGCTGTTAAATACTAACTTAACATGGTCATTAGTAGTCTGGTGGTGGACAAATGTTTTTTAAAAAGAGGCCTAAACAAAAAACGGTTACACATTATGAAACGCAAGAAAAAACCATCAGTGAAGTATTGGATAAAGCCAATCAATCCAGTGATTTTTCGACGATATCTTCTCCATCGAAAGATGATTTCATAATAGTAAATTACTATAGCACGTTAATTGATTACGATTTACTTCATCGCTCACTGCTTCAAAAGATTAAGGAGAATTCTACCGTCATCACCACACTATCTGATTTAAAAAGGATTATTCCATTAGAAAACTTTCAGATCACCCGAGATGCAAAAGAAATTGAAAAAGGGCTCTTTAAAGGAGCCGCCTTGGTCCATTTACGTAATGACAATCGGGAATATGCCCTCATTAGTCTAGAAAACTCCCGGCTTGGCATGCGGGAAACTAATGAAGGCGAAAATGAGTTTAGCGTGATTGGCCCGAAAGTTGGATTCATTGAAGATTTAACTACAAACCTTCATTTATTGCGAAGCCATTTAGTGACATCCGACCTTATCTTCGAAGAATTTGAAGTAGGGACAAGGTCGAAAACAAAAGTGATTGTCGCCCATTTGGCGGGAGTGACAAATCCGCAATACGTTCAAACTGTTAAACAGCGGATCCAAGACCTTGATATAGAAGTCATTTATGATAACACACAATTAGAACAGTTAATTTCCGACCACTCCTCAACCATATTTCCGTTGTATCTCACTACGGAAAGAGTAGATAGGACCGTTGGTACCTTGATATCCGGGAGTATTGCCATTTTAAGTGATAAATCCTGCTATGCCATCACAGGACCAACGACGTTAATGAATTTTTTTGCAACGCCTGAGGATTACTACTTACCTTGGGTAGTGGCAACATTTTTTAGATTAATCCGGATTATTGGCATCTTATTTTCCATTTTTGTTACGCCATTTTATGTAGCCATTTTAACTTTTCATTTTGAGGTAGTCCCAAAGGACTTATTAGGACCGATTATCTTTTCAAGAGCCAATGTGCCTTTCCCTCCTGTGGTCGAGGTGTTATTCCTGGAGATCGTCATTGAATTACTTAGAGAGGCAGGGGCGAGACTGCCGACGAAAATCGGACAGACGCTCGGAATTGTTGGAGGAATCGTGATTGGCCAGGCAACTGTTGAGGCGGCATTAACCAGTAATATTTTATTGATTCTTGTTGCATTGGCAGCCTTGTCCTCCTTTACCACCCCGATTTATAAAATGTCCAATGCGGTCAGGCTATTACGGTATCCGTTTATCCTGCTGGCGGCGATCTGGGGTGGTTTAGGGATTTATGTAGGGATTGTTTTTTTAATTGGGCATTTACTGCGCCTTAAATCTTTCGGCGTTCCTTATATGCTGCCACTTTTCCCCTATAGGAAAGGCGGGTTTTCCACTTCTTTTACACGGCTTAACTTTATTCACCAAAAAAAAATTTCGCCCTATTTACGGCCGCTAAGCCGAACCAGTTTCAATCCTAAGGATAATCAAGATTCGGAAGATGGGCTTAATTCCGAATAAACTATCCACTTTCTCGTCCTTATTTCGAATGATAAATTAAGGTAGGATGCGATTCGAATGAAAAAATGGAAAACATTGTTCTTAGTCATCCTTTGTTTCGTCCTTCTTATCGGTTGTGCAAGAATGAACATCATCGACCAACTAAGCATTGTTCATGTGTATGGATTTGATGTCTCTAAAGATGGGCAAATGGTCGGGACAGTATTGTATCCTAACTATACAAAAAGCAGGGGCAACCCAAATATTCAATATTTAACTGAACATGCGCCCCCCAACTCGGTGATCTATGAAAAAATGGACAAGTACACCAGTACCCCTATAAAGCTGTCCAAAATCAGGGTAATAGTCTTTAGTAAAAAATTTGCCAAGACAAGTCTTAGTGGTATCGTAAAACGCTTCATCACTACCCCGGAGCTTGGTACAAATATTCAAATTGTGGTTACCGAAAAATCAGCACAAGAAACATTGAAGGCTATAAAAGAGGAAGGAGACCTTACCTTAGCAGACAGATTAAAACAAAATATGCTGACACAAAATCTTCCGGATATGAACCTTCATGTTTTTTTAAACCATTTCTTTGGTGACGGAATGGATGCCTATGTACCGATTGTTTCCTTAAACAGAAATAACGGTATTGACGTTGGCGGAGTCGGAATCTTTAAGGGTGACAAGTTTAAGTTGCAGTTAAACGAAGAGCAGAGCTTTTTCTTTTCCATCTTAGAAACGGTAAAAACTCAAGGGTGGCATCGATTTAAAGTGGAGGACAATGGCCAACAGGGAATTATTATTGTCCGTGGGTTCAGGAGCAAGAAAAATTGGGATTTAATAAAGAACCAAAGCAAGCCCAAGTTGAACCTTACTATGAACCTTGAGTGGACCGTTTTTAAATATCCAGACTGGTTGGACCTTTCAAATAAAAGGGACCTCAAACGGCTAAAAACTATGATTGAAGAGGAAGTCAAAAAAAAAGTGGAACAATTATTAACTACCTTAAAAGAAAATAAAGTCGACCCGCTAGGAATAGGAAACATCGTTCGTGCACGAGACAAGAATTGGGATGAGACTGCCTTTTACAAAAAATATCCCAACCTACCTATCCATGTGAAGGTGAATTTGGAAATCATCCATACCGGCCTTGAAAAATGATAAGTGAGGAGGAATGAAAATGCAAACTAGGGTTAAAGAAAATATGATGGTTTCACCTTATTTCCTGTTTTACTTGATTCATTCCTCCCAGACGGGAATCACTGTATTAAAATACCAATCAAAAATTATAACAGGGGCCGGTCAGGATGCATGGGTCTCCGTCCTTTTGATTGGACTAAGCATGCACCTGGTTTTCCTAATGATGATCTATATCCTCAAACACGCAAGCGAAAAGGACATTATTTCTTTCCATACGGGTACGTTTGGAAAATTTATGGGTGGAATGCTAAATATGATGATGGTTTGTTACTTTTTATTAGCAGGATTATTAGTGATGCATTCTTATATAGATATTTTGCAAATCTGGGTGTTTGAAGGGATTAATGCCTGGGAATTTTCCCTTCTCCTTTGTATCATCACTTATTATTTAATTGCCGGAGGGTTTCGAGTTATAACGGGGATTGCCTTTTGGGGAGTCATTATTCCAAGCGGCTTGCTTCTTTCATTATTTTATTTACTTAGTTACAGTGAATATTCATACCTTATGCCGTTCTTTAATCATGGAATAAAGGATTACATCCTCTCAGCAAAGGAATCGGGACAGTTATATTTAGGATTTGAGACCATGCTCGTTTATTTTCCGTTTATTAAAAATGGGGGAAAATCTAGCAAATGGGGTCATTTCGGATTATTATACACAACGATTCTTTACCTTGTCGTCACAATCACAACCTTTTCATTCTTCACCCAAGGAAAACTAAAACTATTAACCTGGCCCACCCTTACCATGATTAAAATTATCTCATTTCCTTTTTTGGAGCGATTTGAGTTTATTTTTCTTTTCACCTGGCTTCTGGTCATTATTCCACCCATTTGTCTTTATTTATGGGCTTCTATTCGGACGATTAAATTGACCTTTATTAAGATTAAACCCACATGGGCCCTATTCTTTTTTCTTCTCTGTTATTTTTTGTACGATAGCATTTTAGTTGATATGTACTTCACACAAGTATTGACTAAGTTTTTCAGCTATAGCGGGTTTATATTTCTTTATGGCTATATACCGCTTTTATTTATCATCGCTTTTATCAAGACCAAGATAAAAAACAAAAAAGCATCAGACATAACCGTTGATTATGAATGATGCTTTCCCAGTTTTAATACTTTATTCACCTTGCAGCTCATGCACAAGATTCCGCCACTCCAAGTCTCCGCGCTCCAAGCCACGGATTAGTATTTCCGCAGTTCCCATATTGGTGGCCAACGGAATGGAATACACATCACAAAGGCGGATAAGCGCTGAAATATCCGGCTCATGCGGCTGGGCAGTTAATGGATCCCGGAAAAAGAAAACAATATCCATTTGGTTTTTTGCAATTAAAGAACCAATCTCCTGATCTCCACCCAGCGGCCCCGATTTAAAACGTGTAATTTTTAAATCTGTTTTATCCATAATTCTGCTGCCTGTCGTACCTGTGGAATATAATTCATGCTTACAAAAAATCGGCTCATATGCGACTGCAAAATTCACTATGTCATTTTTCTTTTGGTCATGTGCTATAAAAGCAATTTTCAAAACATACACCCCGTTCTTATTTCAATTCACTCTATTTAATATCTTAAACCTTTTCCTACCTTAAAGTCGATAATTCATGTGATTCCCCGCTTGTTTTTTTTGAATATTAAGTTGTTTTTAAGAAAAATTTAAGATTGGTCCTTTAGAATGGAGGAAATAATAATTTTAAGATGGCGGATACTATTTAATTAAGGAATTCACCAAAACAGATATTTAACGGCCGCTTCTGCCTTTTTATTGCTGCTTTGTTTGGCTATATACGGATATGTACTGGACCGGAAGAAGAAAAAACCGATTCGCTCGGCTCACTTTGTTCTTAGTATTCTGTGGATTGCCGCCGTTCTTGTGCATGGCGGTGGATTTGCGGTTGGGACTGGGGTAACAATGGCCGTATTATATATTGGTGTGACATGGCTTGAAAGGAAAAACTTAAAGCCGGCAGGTGCGAAGTAATTAAAAATGGATCGTCTATCGAAGACGGTCCATTTTTTTTGAGTTAATTTAGCAAAGCTTTGACCATAGTCTGCTGCTGACAGCTTCTGTGCTTCTTTCGATGATGGAGTAGGCTGCATTGGTGATTGCCTGGGCCAATGTTTCCCCAGTTCCCGTTACATCATTGAAGCAAACCTCTGATGGCCCTTTGTTTGTATAGGTAAATCCTAAATTCTCTAATCTGTCAACAATGATCATCGCATGATCCAGGTTGTGCTCCGGTTGAAAGTCTGCATCATGGATGAACATTCCCTTTTCATAATCGTACCAACGATCCCACCTATTTAACTTCCAACCTAGAATTCTCCGTGCAATTGAATCTACCTTGTTCATCATTTTTTCCCCTTTCATTCACATTGTTATATAACAACTTAAGTATTTATAAAGAATTATATAACAGTATTTTTTAAATTGCCACTGTCTTTTTTAAAAATTTTCTGTACTTTTTTGATTTTTTTCCCAACATCAAAATGAAAACCTTTTCTTTTCCAGTACTTTTTTTGATAGTAAAATGAATTCACGACCTTTCGAGGTAATATGATAGTTTTAAAAATTAATAGGTTTTCCAAGGAGGAGTTTTAGTGAAGAAAAAGGTTTTAGCTTTCGGATTGTCAATAGGTCTTGCCGCCAGTGCCATTGCCCCAGCATCATCATTTGCCGCACAAAAAAATGTTCTGTCCAACTACAAATACAATGAGCTAGTTGGATCCCCAGAGTTTATTTCAGGCAAGCTTACAAACCCATCAGGTAAAAGTGCAGAAGCCATTGTTCTTGAATATGTAAACGCTAACAAAGACAAATTTAAACTTGGTTCCAAATCCGCACTGGAATCGTTCAAAATCACCTCCAGCAATAAAGACAAGCTTGGCGGAACGGCGCTGAGACTCCAACAATTGTACAACGGTGTTCCTGTTTGGGGCGCTGCACAGGCAGCATTTGTCGCGGAGGATGGAACTCTGAAAGTTTTCTCCGGAACAGTCACTCCGGACCTGGAAACGAAAAAGGGGCTGAAAAAAGAGAAAAAGGTCAATGCCAATCAAGCAATAAAAATTGCGGAAGCCGATCTTGGGATTTCTCCTGATTACGAGAAAAAGCCATCTGCCGACCTAGTTGTTTTCACACACGGTGATGATGCTGACTATGCATATCTAGTAAACTTAAATTTCCTCGAACCAAAGCCAGGAAACTATAAATATTTTATTGATGCATCCACTGGGGAAATTTTAAATAAATACAATGATCTTCATGAAGCAAAAACCGGCCCAGGCGTAACAGGTACAAATACAACGGGCAGCGGAGTTGGTGTTTTAGGAGATACGAAGGCCTTAAACATGCTTTTATCCAGTTCAACTTATTATCTGCAGGACAATACAAGAGGAAACGGTGTTATCACATACGATGCATCCAACCGTTCCCGTACGCCGGGGTCACTTTGGACAAGTGTTGACAACCTCCTAAATAGCTCGTATGAGAGCCCTGCAGTTGATGCACACTATTATGCAGGTAAAACCTATGATTATTATAAAAATGTCTTTGGACGGAATTCCTATGATAATAACGGCGGAGCCTTAAAGTCTACGGTCCACTATGGCCGAAACTACAATAACGCCTTCTGGAATGGCACCCAAATGGTGTATGGGGACGGAGACGGAACTACCTTTATCCCGTTATCAGGTGGTATTGATGTTGTTGCCCACGAGCTGACCCATGCGGTTACAGACACTAGTTCCGATTTGGTCTACCAAAATGAGTCCGGAGCATTAAATGAAGCCATTTCTGATATATTTGGTACACTTGTTGAATTTTATAATGGGAAAAATCCAGATTATGAGATTGGCGAGGACGTTTATACTCCAGCAAAGGCAAACGATGCCCTTCGTTCGATGAGTGATCCGACGAAATATGGAGATCCAGACCACTATTCAAAACGTTATACCGGAACTAGTGACAACGGCGGCGTCCATACGAACAGCGGCATTATCAATAAAGCTGCCTACCTGCTGGCTGCCGGCGGAACTCATTATGGTGTCACGGTTCAAGGAATCGGCAATGATAAACTGGGGGCAATCTATTATCGAGCAAATACCGTCTACTTAACAGCCTCCTCTACCTTCAGCCAGGCCCGCGCTGCTCTGGTACAAGCTGCTGCGGACCTTTATGGGGCTGGCTCCGCGGAGGTTACCGCAGTCAATAAATCGTTTGATGCGGTTGGCGTATATTAAATTTTTTATAAAATAAAAAGAAGCTCCAGCATGGGTTGGAGCTTCTTTTTCAATTTAAATTTCACTGCGCTCATTACATAAAAATAGGAACTCACAACATGATTTTGATTCTTCACTACAAAATTCAGGAGTCTTACGACATAATTTTGCTCCCTAACTACAAAATTCAGGAGTCTCACGACAAACTTTGGAATAAAACGGAAACCAACGAAGTTTTCCTTTCCTAATCATGTACCGCAATAGGTTCTGTATGGTCTGTTCGCAGCTGCAGGAATTGTACAGTATTCTTCCTGTTCTGGTGTATAGTCATAAGGGTTCGACAGAGCACTTAGCAGCTTCATCATGACGCTGAAGTCGCTTTGACTGACTGCTGCATCAAGCGCTTCCTCCACTCGGTGGTTGCGCGGGATGACTGCGGGATTGGAATTCCGCATTAACTGTTGGGATTCCGCTGTTGCTTCCTGCGGCCTGCCGAGTCTTTCCTGCCAACGCTTCTGCCATTCGGAAAATTCCGGTGCTTTAAACAGCTCCGCTCCCTCCAACTGACCCAATGTTAAAGCTCGGAAGGTGTTGGTGTAGTCAGCACGATGTTTTTGCATTAGACTAAGCAGGTCTTCCGCAAGCGATTCATCTTCTGCCTCTTCATTAATAAGACCAAGCTTTGCCCGCATTCCGGCAAGCCAATTTTTGCGGTATAACCCGTCATATTCTGAAATAGCCTCTTGCGCCAATTTAACTGCTTCCTCCTCGTTTTCATGAAGCAGCGGCAATAAGCTTTCCGCAAATCGGGCCAGATTCCACCCGCCAATAAACGGCTGATTGCCATAGGCATAACGTCCCTCCCTGTCGATAGAACTGAATACGGTTGCCCGATCGTAGGTGTCCATAAAGGCACAGGGGCCATAATCGATGGTCTCTCCGCTAATAGTCATATTGTCCGTATTCATGACCCCGTGAATAAAACCGACGAGCTGCCATTTGGCAATTAGTGAGGCCTGACGTTTTATAACTTCCTTAAGAAATGAAAGGTACTTGTTATTATCAGTATCAGCTGTGACTTCTGGATAATGGCGTTTTATTGTATAGTCAGCCAGAATCCTTAATTCATCCACATTACCTTTCCCAGCAGCATATTGAAAGGTTCCAACCCTAATATGGCTGGATGCAACGCGTGTCAGAATCGCACCGGGAAGCTCGGTTTCACGATAAATGGCGTCCCCTGTAGTCACCACGGCCAGACTGCGGGTAGTCGGAATACCTAGCGCATGCATCGCTTCACTAATGATATATTCTCGAAGCATCGGTCCAAGCGCCGCCCGGCCATCCCCTCCGCGGGAAAATGGTGTTCTGCCTGAACCCTTCAGTTGAATATCATACCGTTTTCCGTCCGGAGTGATTTGCTCCCCCAGCAGCACTGCCCGACCGTCCCCCAGCATTGTAAAATGGCCAAATTGATGCCCGGCATAGGCTTGCGCAAGCGGCGCAGCACCTTCGGGTATTTTGTTCCCAGCAAACACCGCAACAGCTTCTTCTCCCTGAAGAGCCTCTGGATTCAACCCCAAAGCAGATGCCAAATGACCATTAAGAATAACCAAGTTCGGTGAAGCAACTGGCGCAGGATTCGTATCAGTAAAAAAAGCCTGCGGAAGTCGGGTATAACTATTATCAAAATTCCAGCCTGGATTACTCATATTTTCTTTTATCCCTTCTTTGAAGCATGGGGATTCTGAAGCAAAAGAACCGTCCCCATGATCTAATTTATATTCAGTTTATCCTAAGTGAGTTTAAATTAGCACTTATTTTATACTATGAAAATCTAGTAAATTATTAATGATAAATTAAGAATATTGTTGTAGACTTAGAATGAGTTATGGGATTATAGTCGGTGGACTTGATACCGAGGTTATTAGGCATTTATGGGGGAAGATTTATGAATAACGCAGAAATGAATTTGGTTGGAGAAATACCTACCAGACGAGGCAAATCAGTCAAAGGCAATCGAAATTGGAAGTTTGTTGCAGCAAGCAGCGCCTCTATTATCGTACTCTTAATTGCAGGCATTAGTTATTACCAGGCAACCCGATTCAATTCGCAGACTACGATTAATGACATAAATGTCGGTGGGATGACGGCTGATCAGGCATTGAAAAAATTACAAACCACTGTCTTACAAAATAGGGTCTTTGTTGGACAGCAGCAAATTTTAGATGAAAACGATACAAAGATGGGTTTTGCTGAGCAGGATTTGCCTGAGGTTAAGAAAATACTAAAAAGCCAGTGGACATTTTTTCCATCAACAAAGGCAAAAAGTTATCATCTGATACCTGAAAAGGCAGACCAATTCCGAACCGAAACAATGAAAAAGCTTGTCGAAGAAAAGCTCTTATCAATGAATAAAAGTTTAAAAGCACCCCAAGATGCAGCGGCGAAGCTTACGCAGGGCAGCATTATTATCACCAAAAGCAAGGATGGAGAACAATATGACGTCTCAAGCCTATTGAAGGAATACGACAAGCAGCATTATAAGAGTGACATTCATCTTAGTCCTTTATACATACAGCCAATCAAAGAAAATAGCTCAATTGTAAAAAATGAACAGAAAAAGCTGCAAGAACTTCTTGGGAGGACTGTTGAGTATAAGGTTCAGGATCAAGTCTTTTCTTTAAAAGCTAGTGAAGTAATTACAAATGCCTCTGTGACTAAGGATATGAAAATAACAATTGACCCGAATGACATTAAAAACAAAGTTGCGGAAATAAATGATACAAAATCTACATTAAATAAAGACTTCTCCTTTAAGACCCACTCAGGTTCGGTCATATCTGTAAAAGGAAAAGGCTACGGTTGGGCATTAGATGTTGACAAAGAAACAGCTCAAATTCAAGCTGCTTTTGAAAAGGGAGAGAGTTCCATTTCTGCATCCAATGTTATTGGACACGGATGGAAGGGTGAAGGCTACGGTTACGATACAACCGCGAACAACGGAATTGGCGGCACGTATGCTGAAGTATCCCTTGCCGAACAGCGAATTTGGATTTACAAAGATGGTAAATTGGTCATCACAACAAATGTCGTTACCGGGAAACACAGCACCGGTCATGATACATCAACAGGAGTTTGGTATGTTCTCTATAAACGATCACCTTCCATTCTAACAGGCAGGGAACTCGGTGGAAAACCAAGTTATCAAGTACAGGTAAATTATTGGGCTCCTTTTACGAACGATGGACAAGGGTTCCACGATGCCAGCTGGCGGAAAAACTGGGCAAGCAATGCCTATCTTAACGATGGCTCGCACGGCTGCGTCAACACACAACCAGACGATATGAAAATCGTCTACGAAAATCTCAGCACCTACGAACCGGTCGTTATATACTGAAACATGGGGACGGTTCTTTTGCTTCAAAAAATGAAGCAAAAGAACCGTCCCCTCTTTTTAATGATCCCTATTAACAATATAGTTCAGCAAATGCTTCAAAAAAGTCGTGTTGCGCGGCACTTCCTCTAGTGTGTCCATCGCCAGACAATAATGGTCCCACAGCGCTTTTTTCGCATCTTCTGCGCCCAGGATGGATACAAACGTTGAGCTGTTGTTAGCAGCATCCTTACCTGCGGGTTTCCCTAATACGTTCTGATCCCCTTCCAAATCTAGAAGATCATCCTTAATCTGAAAGGCAATGCCGGCATGCCTGGCGAATTTTTTCAAGACGGACAGTTCGGACGCGTGTGCTTGTGCAAGAATCGCCGGCATGATTAAAGCCGCTTCGAAAGCAATTCCGGTTTTATAAAAGCACATGACATTCAGTTGATCCAGTGTTAATGGCTTGCCTTTAGATTCCAGGTCCATTGCCTGCCCCTTACACATATCCTCTGTTACCTGGGCTGAATATTGAATCAAGCGAAGCACTGTTTCTGTATTGAACCGGGTAAGCGAAGTCTGTTCCTCGATCGCCTTTTGGGTTAAAAAAAGCGCAGTTAGTTCAGCAATGGCGATGTTATAGGTCTTATGCAGAGTTGGCCGCCCCCTGCGGATTGCAGCATTGTCCTGAGATGGAAGGTCATCAAAAATAAGTGATGCCGTATGCATGTATTCTAATGACCGTAAAAGCGGGGTAATGGAGGAACCATCCAATCCATATCCATCAACACCCATAACCCACGTCATAATGGGACGAAGCCGCTTCCCGTCACCCTCAAGACTGTAATTGGCGGCATCGATAATGGGGTCATTCCCTAATGGCACATCTTCAATTTTCAAGGTCCTGTTAATTTGGTCGCGCACCGTTTCGATTGTATCTAAAAAGTCGTCCTGCTCCATACGGTCATTTTTTAAATTGGTAATAATATGGTCGCGCAGCAGCTTATCAAAGAAATCCACATCGTCTGCTTTCTGGACCATTTTTTGAATCACACGATTGAATTGCGGCATTCCTGAGGTAAAAAGCCCCATTATTTCGTTGTATTTTTGCGTTCCCATCCGCACTTTAAATCGCTTCAATCCGTTTATGGCGCGGTCCAGTATGACCTCGCAAGTCTTTGGATCGGAGTGAAAGACATTGTGAATCAAATTAGCAATAACCGCCCAGTACAACTCAAATGGGTTGATAAGGTCATCGCGCTGGTTGTGGTATTTTATATAGTAGGTATACGGCGTGACGGCACCGTCCTTTAGGTCATCGAACATATCGGCAAAATCATCGGCCAGTTGATTATAAATGCCGTAATAGAAGGTTCGGCTGTCAAACCCCTCATCCTCAGGAGCACTGATGACAGAACGGGCAATCAATCGGGACGAAGACGCTTTTAAAATAATCGGTATGTACAGTTCTTCATTGGTGTAATTGGGGTTGGATAAACTTTTAACGCGGTCCACTTCTTGAGAATTAAAAAAGATATAGGCCTGCTCGAAAAAATGCTTTCTCGTATCCGGATGCTGATGGGACTTAATATAGCCAAAGGCATCGCGGAGTTCGGAATGAATATAACGAATGAGACTGGCATTAGGTCCTGTCCAGTTGCCTAAATCAGGAACAGATCCTGTAACAAGGGTGGTCCGGATTAAACTGGAGTATTCCTCTTTTTCTTTATCGGATAAAACATGAGCATCAAGTAGATCGTCAATAAAGGGATAGGTCAGACCGTAGGCATAGCCCAGCCTGATAGCTTCATCAAGCCTCCGGCTTCGTTCTTCTTGGGCAGTTTCATCAGCCATCTCTTCATTTACATGCAGGATGACCCCCGCAATGATTTTAATCAATTTTCGTTTGGCATGCTCGGGATCCATTCCCTCCGGAATGTTGTCGGATACGTTTTTCAGCCTATTCATCAGCCAAATAAAGGCGGATTCAATCCCTTCCTTCTGTGCCCAGCGGTACAATCCGGCCATGCTGAAAAAATCAGTTTTGTCATCACGGCTTGTCAGGTTATCTTTTAAATTGGACACAACACTCCGTATCCTAGCCTGAGTCTCCGGTGACTCCAGAGATTTGCCGAGGTCCCGCATGTATAGATAGGAAATGCTTCGGTCCAGATAATGGTCCAGTTTACCGGTATAGTCGAGCCATTGTATGTATTGGTGGTATCCCCGAATATCCGGCCTTTGCCTTCTTCGAAATAGGAAGGTTAATAGAGGATGACGAATATGGTTGTGTTTCCACTCTTGGAAATCCCTTGTCAAAGCAGTGACATAGCTTTTTTCTGTGACCAGTTTGTAAAGCCTCCGAAAATATTCAGCAGCCTTCTCCTCACCCAGCTTATAACACTCATCGGCATTTATTAATAACTCTTCAATCATTTGAAGCACAACCTCTGCTTAAGGTTTTTTATTTTTGCAATACTCATTAAATTGAGATTACCACAATCCCCTTCATGTTTTCTTAAAAACTAGCAAATTATATTTAAATATAGTGCGAAAAAAATAACTTTATTACCGGAAAGCTTATTAAGTGCAAAAAAGCAAGTAAACTTGTCCACATTTGGACATCGTCTACTTGCCTTTTTTTTCACAACTAGTACTTTATAAATTTTTAAACAATTCCAGTTAACATATAAACACCAATTACAAAGAATGCAGCGATTGTTTTGATAATGGTAATGGCAAATATATCGCGATAGGATTGCTTATGTGTCAGACCAGTGATCGCGAGTAATGTAATAACAGCTCCGTTATGTGGAAGTGTATCCATCCCTCCCGATGCCATGGAAATAACACGGTGCATAACTTCTAGCGGAATATCAAATTGATTAGCCAGTTCAATATAGGTTTTACTCATAATACCTAATGAAATGGCAATACCAGCCGATGCAGAACCTGAAATAGCAGACAGAACGTTTGTCGTTACGGCTCCGTTTAATAAAGGATTTTCAAACGCTTTGGAAATGCCGTCTCTCGCAATCGCAAATCCAGGCAAATTTGAAATAACCGCACCAAAACCATATTCAGTAGCCGAGTTCATGATTGCCAGCAGTGCTCCGCCAATCCCGACATTCATGCCAACCTTGAAATTCGTCAGAACAGGTTTTCGATTATACAAAATAGTGGCAAAAATCCCTGCCAGAAGAGCAATTTCAACTGACCAAATACCAACGACTTGTGCCGTTTCAATGTTTGGGAAATTCGTTAAACCGATCTTCGAAAAATCAAAACCATTTGGATACCATTTTGGAATCACTGTGGTTAACACCTTGTTTAACACACCAACTAGGACAACCGGAACAAAGGCAAATATTTTGCGGCCGACGCTTTCTTTTACATCCAAGTCGATTTTAATTTCCTCTTCAGTAATCGTTCCAAAGCTATCATAGCCTTCACCGGCTTTTTCCGCTTTTTTCCGGCGAGAATCTAAATACAGCATACCGACTGTAAAGATGAAAATGGCCCCGATAATTCCAAGTGTCGGTGCGGCATAAAGGTTTGTTTTAAAAAATGTTGTCGGAATAACGTTTTGCACCTGTGGGGAACCTGGCAGCGCATCCATTGTAAAGGTAAAAGACCCTAGGGCAATCGTTCCCGGAATTAACCGTTTCGGAATATTGGATTGTCTGAACAAATTGGCTGCAAACGGATATACCGCAAATGCCACAACGACTAAGCTTACGCCGCTGTAGGTAAGAATTGCGCACAATAAAACAATGACTAACATGGCACGCTTGCGTCCCACCAATTGAATCAAGGTGGTGGCGATGGAACGTGCTAAGCCGGACATTTCTACTACTTTACCAAAAATAGCTCCCAGCAAGAAAATAGGAAAATATAATTTTATATATTCCACCATTTTTCCCATAAAGACATTCGAATA
The DNA here is from genome assembly GCF_058323225.1 of Neobacillus sp. PVCKKU3. NCBI lineage: Bacteria > Bacillati > Bacillota > Bacilli > Caryophanales > Bacillaceae > Neobacillus > Neobacillus sp. PVCKKU3. The sequence continues at coordinate 5,722 of NZ_JBLVQN010000021.1, read as the reverse complement.
AAACGGGAGAACATAATCTGGATTTGTTAATAATACCGCAAATAATGCACATACCGGAGCAAAAATGATGACTGAAAATCCGCGATAGGCGATAAACATTAACAAACCCAGCGCTAAGAGAATAATAACTAGTTCCATAAAATTTCTCCTCTACCCCTAGATGATTTAACCCTTTGCTGAAAAAATGTTAATTGTGCGTATTCTAAGATGTCCAAAAAGGCTTAGTTTTTGTTTTTAGCAATTTCCGCTGCTACATCCACGATCATATCCTCTTGACCGCCGACAACTTTACGTTTCCCTAACTCTATTAAAATGTCACGTGAATCGATGCCAAATTTAGTTGCAGCACGTTTCGCATGAAGGGCAAAGCTTGAATAAACCCCTGCATATCCTAGTGTCAGACTGTCTCTTGTAATTTCCTGAGGTACTTGCAGAATCGGTGCAACGATATCTTCAGCTAAATCCATCATTTTATATAAATCGACGCCTGTCTTAATTCCCATCCGTTCACAAACGGCAACTAATACTTCTGTCTGCGTATTACCGGCACCAGCGCCTAAGCAGCGAACACTGCCGTCAATACGGGTCGCACCTTCTTCAATAGCTACAAGTGTATTGGCCATGGCAAGAGAGAGATTGTTATGACCATGGAAGCCGATATTAATGCCTACTGATTGTTTAAGGGCACGAATCCGTTCACGTACTTGTTCCGGAAGAAGATAACCTGCTGAATCAACCACATAAACCGTATCAGCACCGTAGCTTTCCATTAATTTAGCCTGTTCAACAAGTTTGTCTACTGGTGCCATGTGGTTCATCATTAAGAATCCAACTGTTTCCATGCCGAGTTCTTTTGCATAAGCAATATGCTGCGGCGCCACATCTGCTTCGGTTACGTGTGTAGCGATACGAGCCATTTTTGCTCCTAAATTGGCAGCTTCCTTTAGCTCATGCAGTGTACCGATACCCGGTAATAATAAAACGGCAATTTTTGATTTATCTGCTACAGAAACAGCTGCTTCGATTAATTCCATCTCATTTGTTTTTGACAGCCCATATTGTAAAGAAGACCCTGCAAGTCCGTCGCCGTGTGATACTTCAATAAATGGTACATTGGCATCATTCAATGCTTTTGCAACTTTCAATACTTGCTCGACTGTATATTGATGTGCCACCGCATGGCTGCCGTCCCGTAATGCTACTTCGGTAATGAGAATATCCCTGTTGTTTTCCATTGTTTTTTCGGCCCCTTTCTTAAACGGTTTGTTTCTTTAATAAGTTTTTTGCAAATTCTTCAGCAATTTTAACGCCTGCTGCAGTCATGATATCTAGGTTTCCAGAGTATTTTGGCAGATAATCCCCGGCTCCTTCTACCTCTAAGAAAATGGTTACCTTATTTCCATCAAAAATCGGTTCGGTACGTAGACGATACCCCGGAACATAGGATTGAACAACCTTAGTCATTTCTGCAATTGATTGTCTGATGGCTTCCTCGTTCATCTTTCCTTCGTCGACAAGCGTATAAACGGTGTCACGCATTAGGATCGGCGGTTCCGCAGGATTCAGGATAATGATGGCCTTTCCTTTTTTCGCTCCCCCAACTACTTCAATCGCACGGGATGTCGTTTCAGTAAATTCATCGATATTGGCGCGAGTCCCTGGTCCGGCACTGCGGCTTGAAATGGTTGCGACAATTTCTGCATATTCTACCGGGCAAACACGATTGACCGCATGCACCATTGGGATGGTCGCTTGACCTCCGCAAGTAATCAAATTGATATTATCTTTCTCTAAATGCTCTTGAATGTTCACGGCAGCACATACATATGGTCCAACCGCAGCAGGAGTCATATCAATTACTTTTTTACCTGCCTCTTTTAACACTTTTGCATTGTAGAGATGGGCTTTCGCAGAGGTCGCATCAAAAATGATGTCAGCCAATTCTGGTGTTTTCAAAAATCCATCAATACCATCGCTGATAGCTGTATATCCTAATTCCTTGGCACGGCGCAGTCCATCCGAATTTGGGTCAATCCCAATCACAGTGGTTAATTCCAAAATTTCAGAGCGGCCAAGCTTAATCATTAAATCTGTCCCAATATTTCCTGAGCCAAGAATGGCAACTTTTACTTTTTCCACTTCATTTCTCCTCCTAAAAAATTAGTTCACGGGGACGTTTCTCGTGTCCATTTTATTCAATCCCTATTCCAAAATAGATGTCAAATCAGTCTTTATCGTTGCATTACACCTTTGTAACCCAATGCCTTTGAAATCTCTGATGCAGCTTTCTGGATTCCGGCGATGACCTTTGGAAGACGTTCTTCATCAAGCCTGATTTTAGGGGCGGCACAGCTTATTGAAGCGATTACATTCCCCTGATGGTTAAAGATCGGAGCAGCGATACATTTCAGCCCTAATTCAATCTCTTCATCGTCAACCGCATAGCCACACTCACGGACAGATTGTAAATGATTTTTAATTGCCTGTTTATCCGTTATCGTGAACTCCGTAAACGGCTGCAAATTTTGGATTGACAGCAGGCGGTCTACCTCTTGATCACTTAAGTAAGCCAGAATTGCTTTGCCGACACCTGTGCAATGTACCGGGGCTCTTTTTCCAATATGCGAGTACATCGTCAGGGTTCTCGGTCCATCTTCCTTTTCGATATAAATAATTTCGTTGCGGTTCAATAAAACTAAGTGAACGGTTTCATTTAGTTCATTGACTAAATCCTTGATAATTGGCCGAGCAATGCTTCTTATGTCCAAATGTTTGCCGACAAAATTACCTAGTTCAAAAAGCTTTATACCTAAACGGTATTTGAGGTCATCCGGGTTTTGCTGAAGATATCCTCTGTGTTCCAAAGTCTTGATAATCCCATGGACAGTACTTTTTGATAGATTTACCTTCTCGCTAATTTCCTTGACGCTTAACTCTGAATTTGTAGTTAAAAAAATTTCAAGGACATCCGCTGCTCTTTCAATCGATTGAATTAAACGTTCTGACATTATTAATCCTCCAATACGTTCGATAATGTCGAATAACGTTCGACAATACCAACCTACAAATTTATATTATCTCGCATTTTTTATTGTGTCAATATTTTTAGAATTCATAAATTTTAAGTGAAGCTGCTTGAAATGGGTGGTTAAAAGCAAAAAAAGAACCTTATCCTTACGGAACAGGCTCTTTGAAAAATTAGATGATCTCAAATTGTTTAAAACCAGTGGTGTCTGGGATAAAATCCAATGTTTTGCTCCTGAAATAATGGCACTCGGCTTTATCAATGATAAACTGCAGTCCATCCAATGTTATTTTTTCGTCATTTGCCTGCATGGCATTTTCGAAGGTCAGTTTTGCTTTCATAAAACAACTTTTCCGCATTTGCAAGCGGATCAATTGGTTTGAATTTTGCAATCGGTTTTTTAATTCTGTTTTTGCTGCTTCCGTTAAAATAAACATATAATCATCCCGTTTTTTCAATTTAGGGTTCTCTAATTGATTATAACTTACTTGATTTGTGAAAGAGTAGAATAAAGATTGTGGCATTTAAGCGGTTTTCAGCGTAGTAAGGCCATTTTGTATGTAGAAAACCCAATGATTGAAAGAAGAGGCTTCCAACTATAGAGACCTTAATTGTAATGAAATGTGGGTGTTTACACTTCTAGTTGTTTACTTATCCTGTTTATTTTTAATTCCTGCTTTGCTTATTTTTCTGTTATGAAATCTATGTCATACTTGAACGTCCTAAGGATATCGTTTTGTACTTCTAACTTTTTATCAATACGTTCAACATCCTTCTTAATACTGTCAACATCCTTCTTGAGCACATCAACATCCTTCCTAACTTCTTTTAACTCTGAAAAGATTCCTTCTAAAAGTTCTCTATCCGTCATTTTTTTCACCTCCCGGCGACATTATACCATGTTCATAAACGGGATACGAGAGAGACGGAGAATGAAACAGTTGATTTAATTATAATTTCAAGTTTTTATGTAAGCGTTTTTGGTCTAAAACCACCTTTCATTAAATACTTTTGTAGAGAGACAACCCATTAATAATGAAAGGTGTGGCCAGCTCATGTTTGCAGTTCATTTTCTTGAAAACAAAAATGTTTTATTAACTCAGCTGTTAAAACGTATTCCAACCGTTGGAGAGGATGTAACCATTAAAGGCCGCAAAGCCAAGGTTTCAAACGTCGAGCATATTGACGAAAAAACGATACATGTGAAAGTGGTTTTAGAAGAAATCAAAAAAGGTAAAGTGGCAGTTGTCGATAATTCTAAGAAGAAAAAGAGATAGGAAACACAGGGACGGTTCTTATGCTTCAAAAATTGAAACATAAGAACCGTCCCTATTTATTCAAAAAATGAAGCTATTTTCGAGTCACCCTAAGGGTCTGATATCAACCCCATAAATAAAATTGTTCCGCTTTCTTCTTCGGTAATTGACATGAAAAATGGCCGATTAACTTCTATAAGGAAGGGATTATCTAGGCTGGCCGACTCCTTTACCATTTGGACAGAGGTTGCCGCTGCCGCTTCCGTCCCGGCCTCATTCACATCGATAAATGTTTTTTGTTTCACTTCACTGATCATAAGGGGATCCGTCTCTTTAACCATTTTTGAAAAATTAGCTCGGCTGTCAAAAACGGTCTCCATCCCCATATTCTTTAATGGGTCATTCAATATCAATTCATACTCCAATTGAAATTTTGGCAGCAGAACGGTTCCTTTTTTTTCGGTAAATTCAGAGTTCCACTTCTCCCAGTTTTCCGTTGTCAGCATCTTTTGGAATGCTGCTAAATTAGAACTTTCCCTTGGAAGAAATATCTTCATGCTCATTTGACCATCACCATATGGAAGCGAAACCGCCTGAAAGTCTTCGGTTTGCAAATAAGCTAATTTTTCATTTAGGATCATGAGCGGCACCTTTTTTGTAACCCCATCTGCCAAATAAAAATCTCTTTTCTCTGTTTGTTCTTTGTCAAATTCATATTTCCATTTCCCTTTAAAATAAATCGCGTTAATCAGAACCGCAATTAAATCTGGGTCTAAAGGAGCTTCGATAATTTCCTTAATCTTACCATTCGTCGATTTCTTCACCCAGTTATTAATCAATGGAACCGATTGGCTATCATTGATATCAATCTTCTTTATTTCAGCATTAAAATAATCTCTGTTGTTCTTAGCAAAATCGTCCTGAAAGTGGAAGTCTTTGTTTAACCAAATGGAATTCGCGATATTGAGCTGAATTTGCTTCGAATGCTTATGTAACATCGACATCATTGAGGCGTTCGCTTGACTTAATTCATTGGCATCCATTCCGGCTGTTTGCAAAACCTTCGCCATCTCTTCCTTTGTTACCCCATCTGTCCCGTTGTAGACCATTGACAACGCCATGAATAAACTTGTCGGAGAAATAAACGTATTGCCGCTGTTTCCTGCTCCTATCTCTGCTAACAGTGTCATCCCCAATTGATTATTAGCGGAAACAATTTTCGTATAATCTTCCTTTCCAAAAATAGCGTTAATGGATGGAGCCAAATTTCCGGTTGGTTTCGTTCCCATCCCCCACACCATTACAATAAAGAAAACCACTAGAAAAAGTGGAAAAATGAATTTCTTCATCCACACCACCACCCTTTACCAGATTAGACTGCCTACCTTAAATAAAAGTTTCAACGCAAAGGGACGGTTCTTGTGCTTCAAATTGAAGCACA
>NZ_JBLVQN010000020.1:0-109666 GCF_058323225.1 Neobacillus sp. PVCKKU3 | reverse complement strand
AATGATTTGTAAACGATTTCCAGTAAATTATCATTTAATTTAATAGTTTAGTAAACTTCAATAGATTTACAAAAATCTACAGATTCATCCATTATGACAAACCTTTTTACTAGATAGAGGCTGAGAAAAAATCTATGTATGTCGAGAAATATATGAATAACGAAAAAAGATAGGTCTACAATCCTTATCACAATAAAAATAGGACTCGTCTATAAAATGCGAGTCCAGTAACGTCTTTCATCTTAGAAATAGTCAATTATTTTTTCCTTAATGATAAAGGATTGTGCCATTTTTAATTGTTCTTTTCATCTTTTTTACCTACTTATTTAATTTTGTCCACCAAGAGGAGCTAGGAATGGAGAACTCCCCATCTAATGGAACTGTTTCGCCAATTTTAGGAGCAATTATATTAACTCCTGATTTTTTGGCTTCTTTTATTGCTCGTTCTATCGGTTCTGTCCAACCATGATAAGCAAGGGTAAAGGCTCCCCAGTGAATTAACATCATATTCTTACCATTTACATCTAAATGAGCCCGCACAGATTGTTCAGGTGTCATATGGACCCAAGACCACCGTCGATCGTATTGTCCGCCTTCCATTAAAGTAAGATCAAAAGGTCCGTATTTCTTCCCAATTTCTTTAAAATGCGTGTCATAACCACCATCTCCGCTTGTATAGAAACGGGTCTTTTCTCCAAGAATGACCCAACCGCCCCAAAGGGTGGAATTTCTATTTAATGGTCCTCTGCCAGAGAAGTGTTTGGAAGGAGTGAATGCTACTGTTAAGCCTTGAAACTCTGTTTCATCCCACCAATTTAATTCTGTTATTTTTTCTTTTTTAACTCCCCAATCAATCAAGTGTACACCTACACCAAGAGGAACATAGAAATGATTGACCTTGTTCTTTAATTTTTTAATAGATGGATAATCTAAGTGGTCGTAATGATCATGAGTAATAAAAACAGCATCAATTGGCGGCATTTCATCAATAAGATGCAGCATATCTTCGCTGTATCGGTTGCTTCCTACGAACGAAACAGGTGAAGCAACTGGACCCAGCATGGGATCTACAAGTATCTTTTTATTATCGATACTTACTAAAAAAGCAGAATGACCAAACCAAGTTAAACTATCTTCCTCACTTTTGACTTTGTTCCAATCAATCTCTGAAACAGGAATTTGACCTTTAGGATTACGGTCTTTAGCACCGGAAATATTTTCCTCCAGCATGGAGAAATAATCCGCTGCGCCCATATTTAGCTTTGTTCGTTCTGGATTGATAAATTTACCATTCACATAATTGGCCAACTTACTAAATTGCTCTTTTTGTTTTTTACTTGGGTTGCTACCGAAAGCTGGACTTATGTTGATAAACAATAAGATGAAAATTAGTAATACAAATAAAATAAGTAATAAATAAACCATAACCTTTTTCTAATCCCCTCCCCTAGCCCTTTAACGTTAAAAAAAGGGTGTATACATTATACACCCTTCTTTATCCACTTCATCAAGAGTTTATAACTCTTACCTCCATTTACCTGTTAATACCTCTGTTCGATCCGTTGCAGGTGAAGGCGTTCTTGATAAATTGGAGATTTCAGCGTACATGTCTTCTGTCATTTTAAAATCGGCAGCTGCTAAAGAATCTTCCAATTGATCCAAATTGCGTGCACCAATGATTGGAGCAGTTACAGCAGGATTTGCTTTTACCCAAGCAACAGCTAGAGTTGCAGGTTTCACATTATGTTCTTGTGCATATTTGGTGAACTGTTCAGCCGTAATATAATCTTCATCAGCACTGTAACGGTCACCGTATCGGGCATTTTGTACAAGGCGGCCCTGCTCAGGACGTTTATTCACTCCATATTTTCCTGATAGTAGTCCAGCACCAAGCGGGCTGTAAGTAATAACACCCATTTGTTCGGAAGCAGCCATTGGTAAAATTTCCACCTCTGCTTGGCGTTTAACCAGGTTATACATCGGTTGGATTAATTCAAAACGAGCAAGTTGTTCTTTTGCAGAAATTCCTAATGCTTTTGTGATTTGCCATGCTGCCCAATTGCTTACTGCGGGATAGAGAATCTTTCCTTGTCGCTGTAAGTCATCGATTGTCCGAAGCGTTTCCTCCATTGGAGTTTGTTCGTCAAAATCATGAACGAAATAAAAATCAAGATAATCCGTCTTTAACCGATGCAGGCTATTTTCAATACCTTGCACCATATGTTTTCGGGACAATCCTCTAGCATTCACATCAGCACTCGTGTTCCAGAACACTTTTGACGTTAAAACAATTTCGTCTCTTTCATGTGCAATACACTCTCCTAAAATTTCCTCGGAACGCCCATAAACATCGGCAGTATCGAAAAAGTTGATACCAGCTTCCCGACAACGTTTATACATGGCTTTAGATGTTTCTTCATCTGCGTCTCCGCCAAAAGACATGGCACCAAAACATAAATTTGATACCTGAATTCCTGTTTTACCTACTGTGTGGTATTCCATCATGTACCTCCAAAATTTAATTATACTATTCAGATGGTTGGTCACGTTTTGTTATATACTTCATCCAAAGCCCACCATCGTCCAGTTTTTCGACTTCTTTTAAGAAGAAATTTACGGGTTTCGGTTTGTTTAGATAAGAACTCGTTTCAAATAGTGTCGTAGTGTTGGATGAACCATCTGCAATTGGGACCAAAATTAGGCTCAATTCGTCAATTAATCCTTCATTCAAAAAGGAGCCATTTAAAACTCCTCCACCTTCTACCATTAATTTATCGATTGAAAATAGATTTTTTAGTTTTTCCACTACGACAGTAAAATTTAATCTTTCTTTTCCGCCGAAAATATAAGATATACCTGTTTTTTGCAGATGAGCTAGATAGGCATCAGATACTTGTTCTGTAAGCACTTCTATAATGTGATCTCCTAATCCGTAGTCATCTGTAATGTAGTCTTTTGTCCATCCGAGTTTCCCTGAAGGATCTACTGCAATGGCATAACCTTTTGCATCTTTATTTGCAACGTAATCCGTTCTAGTTATCGTCGTAATGTTATCTTGTTTTAAATCTAGTTGATGTCCAAAAGTAAAATGTTCTTCCAAGGTAGCCCTGCCACACATCCATGCTTTACACCCGTAACGATCATGGATTTCTTCGTATAAATCTCTAAAATAAGCTGCCCGTTCTTCTTTCAAATAATCTCCAATGATTTTCCCGTCCAATGAAGTTAGCATGTGACAGATGATATATGGTCGTTCCATTTGTTTTGCCCCTTTAAGCATTATCTTCGAATGTTAAAGTCAACGGGAGTAATGATAAAATCCTTGCTTGTTGGATTATCATGCATTTTCACTATGACTTCCTCGTTGTTAAATGTCATTTTTAGACTGCTCATAGTACCTCCTCATTAAACGACTTTCTCACTACTTTACTATTAAGACTAAATGATACCACCGCAATAATTGCAGCGATTGCCACAGATCCGGCCCCGATCCAACTTACCGCTAGTACGGATGTGCTTTTTACGGCAATACCCCCAATTCCTGCCGCGGCAGCTATGCCTAACTGAATGAAGGAGCCATATAGGCTAAGCATGATTCCTGAAGCTTCTGGAGCAAGCCAAATCAGGTTATACTGCATACCTGGACCTGACGACCAAGCTGAAAAGGACCAAAGCATAAGCAACGGTATGGCAACAAAAGCTGACCTAGCGATGGTAGAGAGTAAGATAAGTGCTAAACAATGGACAACCAAACCGCCGACAAGAGTTTTCGGGTTACCAATTCTATCCGTCATGAATCCACCAAACTTTGAACCTATTAAGGTAGCAATACCGAAGGCAAACAGGGCACTACTCACTTCTCGTCCGCTCATTGCTGTAACGGTAAGCAGGAATGGTGCAATATACGAATACATCACCCCATATCCTAACTGCCAAAAGAACGTGATACCAAGACCCATTAAAATTTTCGGGTTTTTTAAGTAAGAGAGTTGCTTGCCCAGAGGGACGGCAGCCCCGTTATTTGTAGCAGGAATCGTATGCATAATAACGAAGATTGCTAATAGACTTAGTACACCGATCCCCACGAAAATTAACTTCCAATCATAGACAAGCGCTACAAGACGACCAATTGGAACACCGATGATAATGGCAGCACTAAACCCAAGGATAACGGTGCCAATCGCCCCTGCTTGTTTTTCGGGTGGTGCTAATTTTGCCGCAGCAGTTTTCGCAGCAATGGCAAAAACCCCGCTTCCTAGAGCTAGTATAATGCGAGAGATAACTAGAAAACCGAAGCCAGGAAGGGTGATAGTCATAACGCTCCCGAGCACCATTAAAACTAGAGAAAGCATTAATAACTTACGCTGATTCAGTTTTGTCGTCGCCATCACGACAAGGGGAGAACCTACCGCATTCGCTATCGCAAATACGGTAATCAGCTGTCCTGCTGCCGATACTGAAACGTTATTGGACGCAGCGATTTTATCCAGAATTCCTGCAATGACGTACTCCGATGTACTGACCATGAAAGTAAAGAAGGCCAGCAAGTAAATTTTCCAAGTGTTTTTCATAGGTTTGCTTTCCCCCCTTTAGAAATTCCAGGTACTCATTTTGTTGAATAAAGCCCTAATGTAGCTCCCATTCCTGATTGCAGCCACGACCTTCTGTTACAAGTAGAATCTGTCGTCCTCTATTCATTACCTGTTTATTTTAATTTCCCGCCAAATACCGGGAAGAAGCTATGCTCACCATAATTCTGGATGTGCTCCACTTTCTTCAAAGTCTCCATATCTGCATCGCTGATAGCAAAATCAAGCTCCGCATTGTTTCTCATGTGATCCGGATTTGCCGTCTTAGGAATGACTACAAGACCAAGCTGGATATCATAACGTAGGCAAAGCTGTGCAACAGATACTCCATACTTATCAGCTATTACTTTAATTTCTGCATTATCCAGAACGGCACCGTGTGCAATTGGTGAATATGCCTCTACCAGGATGTCATTTTTCTGGCAAAATTCAATTAGTTCGAAAGGTGTATTGCTCACATGTGCCAATATCTGATTTACCATAGGTTTGATCTCGCAGCTTTCAAGAATATTCTCAATATCATCCTGAAGAAAGTTAGAAAGACCGATTGCCTTTACCTTGCCTGCCTTATAAGCATCTTCCAAAGATTTCCATACTTCTTTGTTTTCCTCGAAGTAACGGTTCTCCTCTCGGAACTCCATCCAAGGCTGTGGGCTGTGAATAATCAAAAGGTCAATGTAATCCAGCCCCAATTTTGCTAAAGACTCATCAATGGACTGTGTAACTGCATCATAGGACTTTGCTTCTGCAGCAACCTTTGTCGTGATTAAAAGTTCTTCTCTTGCGACACCGCAGGAACGGATTCCTTCGCCAACACCAGCTTCATTCATATAAGCCTGAGCAGTATCAATATGACGATATCCGATTGATACCGCATCACGCACTGCCTGTGCTGCCTGTGCATCGTCAAGCAGCCAGGTACCAAGACCTAATTTTGGAATTTCTACACCACTTGATAATTTGTAAGTTTCGTTAAACATGCTTTTGTCTCCTTTGAATTGTTATATTTTTTGTAGTACCTTGTCATCAAATAAAACTCTTCAGTCCTGCCGGGTAAAAGTTTTACAAATAATATGTGGAATCCCCTATTCTACTTTCTTAACTTTCTGGAATCATTTCATTGATGCAAGCTAATGCATTCAGTGTTCTCGGAAAGCCCATATACGGGAGGCATTGAATGATGGCAGTGATCAACGTTTCCTTGTCATTGCCTACATTTTTGTTACCAAGCACATGTGACTTTACTTGGCCTTCAGCACCGCCCAGGCTACTTACGATGCACAGTGTCAGCAATTCCCGCGTTTTCAAATCGAGTCCACCACGGGTATAAAAGTCTCCAAAGCAGAAAGCCGAAAGATAATCCTGCATATGTTTTTGATTTGCGGGGGCAGCCTCTCGCATTTTTGCGATTATCTCACCAAAAATCTCTACTTGTACGGATAGTCCCTTGTCAAAGCGATTTTCTTCATCCACCTGCTTTTGGCTTTCGATTGGTAATGCAATATTCTTTGCTCGGAAAACCTCATTGACTTCATTGATGGCGTTTAATGTTTTTGGAAATCCAATGTATGGAGCACACTGGTAAACGGCCTCCTTTATTTCGACAGTTGTGAGACCAACGTTAAGTGCGGCAACTACATGTGCCTTGAGCTGAGGCAGCGTCTGGTTCGTGGCAAGCACTACCAAAGTGATTAACTCACGTTGCTTGTCATCCAGATTTCCTTGATAGAACACTTCCCCGAAAATGAAGCGGCTAAGGATGTCCTGAAAATCAGGATCAGTAGCGTATGCGACTGGTACTCCATTTCCGAATAGCTGTTTATATTTTTCTTTGCTCTTTTCAATGCGGTCCATAACTAAGCCTCCAGTTTGAAGAAAGTTTACTTTTAATATTCCAAGATCTAGTAAAACATGCTGCTTAAAAAAATTAATATTGATTGATTAATCAACAACTGTTTATAATTATAAAAAAGTCCTTCATACTTTCAATGGTTAAAATAACGCAATTCGTTGATTACTCAACAAATCAATTAAAATTGTTGATTATCTTAGAAAGACTGGTGAATGAAATGCCTAAAGTAGATAGAAGAATAGCCAAAAGCCAAGTAGCAATCAAAAATGCTGTAACCGAACTGATGTCTGAAAAAAGTTTTGATGACATTACCATTCAGGATATTGCTGACAGAGCAGATGTTAATAGAGGAACCATCTATCTTCATTACACCGATAAATACGACCTCTTGGATAAGATGATTGAAGAACATATGGACAATCTCCGAGAACTATGCCAATTGGCGGCTGAGATGACGTTTCAAGAAGGAAATTATGTCTGGTACGAATACTTTGAGCGTCATTATTTATTTTTTTCAACGATGTTAGCGAGTAAAGGTGCACCCTATTTCCGAAGTCGTTTTCTCGATTTAGTTATTCAAGAGTTTAGAGCTGAAGTGGAGACAACCGAAGGGAAAAATCAAGGATTAAGTGAAGATGTTATTCTTCAATTTTTTGGTTCAGCGGTCGTTGGGGCAGTGGAATGGTGGTTCAAGAATGGAATGCCTTTGTCAGCTCGTGTGATGGCAGAGCAGACGGGGGCATTGTTGGACAGAAACCTGGAATAGGGGTCAATATAAAAAAATGAGGGTGTCCAAAAAGCAGGTCAAAGCTTTTAGACGCCCTTTATTGCCACCTGCGAAAGATTGTGCATCATCTGGTGCATTTCCGAACCGCCCTCAACTGCTTTTCCTTGGTTCAATTGTGCTAAAAAATCAAGAGTATCCATTGGTTTCCTCCAGACAAAGCTTTCTATTTTGTTAATCGTTTCTACAAGGGCACCGATGTCTGCCTAATTTATCGTCCCGTTTGTTTAAATTTATTATTTAAGATTCTCCTAATATAGGTGAAGTTAACATATCATTAATAAAAGGGGCACACCGATATAGGAGTGCCCTCTAATATTGTTGCTAGTTATACCTGTTATTCATTTTCCATCGTGCTGATATCGATCACAAATCGATACCGTACATCTGAAGCTAGGACACGCTCCCAGGCTTCATCAATCTGATTGGCGGAAATAACCTCAATCTCCGGAGCAATCTGGTGTTCAGCACAAAAGTTAAGCATTTCCTGCGTTTCGCGAATTCCACCAATCATCGAGCCAGCATACGACCGGCGATGACCGATAAGTGAGAATACGTTAAGTGACAACGGTTCGGCTGGAGCACCGACGTTGACCAGCGTACCGTCAAGCGCCAGCAGTGAAAGGTATGCATTAACATCAATCTTCGCGCTCACTGTATTTACAATAAGGTCAAACGAACCAGCCAGTTTCTTAAATGTCTCCGGATCGCTCGTGGCATAATAATGGTCCGCACCAAGCTTCAAACCGTCTTCTTTCTTTTTCAATGTTTGTGATAGAACAGTGACCTCTGCCCCCATCGCATGAGCGAGCTTCACAGCCATGTGTCCAAGTCCGCCAAGTCCTACGACAGCTATCCTTTTGCCGGGAGCAGCTCCCCAATGGCGCAGCGGCGAGTACGTTGTGATGCCAGCACACAAGAGTGGAGCAGCAACGTCAAGCTCGATGCTATCTGGAATTCGAACTACGAAATCTTCCGTAACGACGATGTTAGAGGAATAACCGCCCTGTGTGTATTGCCCGTACCTGTCGACAGATGCATATGTGCCCGTATTTCCGTTGAGGCAGTACTGCTCTTCTCCCTTATGGCAGTTTACGCATTCTCCACAGGAGTCCACCATGCAGCCTACTCCTACTCGGTCACCAACGGCAAACTTTGTAACTTCCGAACCAGTCTGGGTGACAATTCCGGCGATCTCGTGTCCTGGAACAAGTGGATAATTGACCGGACCCCACTCGCCGCGGGCTGTATGTATGTCAGAGTGGCAAATACCAGCGTACTGAATCTCAATAAGGACATCTTGCGGCTGTAAATCCCTGCGCTCTATAGTGGTCGATTTGAATGGACCTTCCGGATTGAATACAGCACGTGCTTTAGCGTTAATCATATAAAAATCCTCCTGTAAATCCAATATTATTGATTGTTTACAATCTTGTTGGTTGGGATTCTCGGACAATTTCTGTCAGGTACACAACTTAAATTAGCTAGTTTGTTAAAGCCCCAAATACCAATTTCCCTCTTAGCAAGATTAATCAACATCTGTTTATCATTATAAATAGAACCAAGATGCTTTCAATGGTTAAAAAAACGCATTTCGTTGTTTAATCAACAAATCTATAAAAATTGTTGATTATCATTTTAACAATTTTTTCAATAAAGATAATCCATTCTATGATATTATTGATTAATGTTCAAAACCATTCTAAATTCTTTTGTTAATTCAATCCAACATACAAATGTAAGGTGTTTGCTTTTTTACTATTTTTTAAGGAGGTTTTTAAATGGAGGTAGGTTTTCTATCTATTCTTGGTTTAGGATTTGCGCTTGGCATCAAGCACGCAATAGAACCAGACCACGTGATTGCTGTATCAACCATTGCTAGTCAAAGTAAAAAATTATTACGTTCGTCTTTAGCAGGAGTATTCTGGGGGATTGGTCATACTGCTACATTATTTATTATCGGGATTATCATTATTCTTATGAAAGGCGAAATACCTGAAAAATGGGCGATGTCATTAGAATTTTTAGTTGGTATCATGCTTGTTTATCTTGGAGTTTCAACCGTCCTTTCATTTAAGAGTATCCACATACATCAGCATGAACACCATGGAGAAGAACATAAACATGTTCACTCTCATACTCATATGGGAAAACACGGGCATAAACATAAACATAAAAATGTCTCATACTTAAAATCCATGGTGATTGGCTTAATTCATGGTCTTGCTGGAAGTGGTGCTATGGTTCTTTTAACCATGAGTACCGTTCATAGTGTTTGGGAAGCGGCCATTTATATCCTTATATTCGGTGTAGGAACCATAATTGGAATGCTTTTCTTTACCACAATTATAGGAATTCCTTTCGTTTTTAGCTCCAAAAAAATAGGGCTGAATAAATCACTTACTCAAATAACGGGGGTAATTAGTATCGTATTTGGGATATTTTATATGTACAATCTAGGGGTAACTGAAGGATTATTTAAACTTTGGATACAGTAGTTTCATAGAAGAGAGATGGATTTTCCTCACGGGTTCCGTTTCCTATCGCAAAACTTAAAAATGCAACCGATATTGTCCCGTGTTTTGTGTATATTTTAGTTATAAAGAAACGGCTCAGTCACTATAATGAGCCGTTTCTTATATCCATTTCCAATATCTACTTCAACTAACTCCCGTTACTTAAATAAGAAAAAGACTTCACTCCCAAATTGAAGTTAATAACATGTCACTAAAGCAAGAAGAAAGGTGGTTGAACATAAAAAAAGGCAGCCTCCTTAGATTTATAACGGGATTTTAAATTGTCCCTTTTGCTGTCGCTCCAGACTAGTGATATAGGAACGCATTAGTTTCATGGAAAACTGAAAGATGGGGCTTTGAATAAAGGTATATGCAAATGTCATAATAAAGACAGGACCGCCAAGGATTAAGCCGATAATCAAGATGACACTCTCGACAACGATTCTTGACCGGCTGACCGATAACCCGGTTTTTTCCGAAACGGAAAGCATGAAACCATCCCGTGGACCGGCCCCGATTCCCGCAGCCACATAGATTCCTCCGCCAATGCCGGTTATGATGATACCCATTAACAAGATTAGTAGATTCAACCACCAATACTCGTTTTCACGAGGAAGAATGTTGAGATGCAAAAAGAAATCCATGATCGGGCCAATCGATAAGGCATTTAGAAAGGTCCCAATACTAATATACTTCCTATCAACGACAAGAGTAATCAGCACCAGTACTAAGCCGCATATGACACTCCAAGTCCCAATCGTGAACCCGAACCGTTGGAACAGAGCGACGTTTAATACCTCCCATGGATGCAGCCCCAAGGATTGAACATTCACTGCTATCGCATTTCCTAACCCAAAGAAAGTTAAACCAAGAAAAAAAATAAAATACCGTAATAGCCAAAGTGACATTTCTACACCTCTACATCATATATTCATCATCTACTTTAGATGAAGAGGCCTAAAAGAACAAGATAATTGTTAATTGGAGCAGGCTCGCGACCAAGGTTTAACCCACGAACAGGTTCAAGAAATGTTAAATAAGGTTGCGGACTGGATTTCTCAGACAGAACGGAATGCACCAAGGGACGTTTTATTATAGGTTTAAGAATCCCCTATGCATGCAGGTTTAAATAAACTTGGCAGAAATGTTATCTGTTTTACTCTATTCGTAATAATATGTAATAATTTACATTATTTCGAAACATACTCTAGTTAAACAATGTTAATGGAGGATTAAAGTGTTTAAGACTAAAGAACCGTTAAGCTCATCTGAATTAGGTACCCTATGGATTACATATCAAGAAAAAACAATGATACTAAGAATTTTAGAATACTTTTTAGAAAAAGCAGAAGACCAACAAGCTAAAAATATTATTGGTATGATGTATCAAGAATTGGATTATTATGTGGAGTTGATATCAGGGATTTTTGAAAGTGAAGGTGCGGTCGTTCCTAAAGGGTTTACAAAAGAAGATGTTAATTTAGATGCACCCAAGCTATTTGACAATGGATTTGACATAATGTTCCTTCGCATTTTAAAAGAAGTCAGTATGGGAATGTATACCATTAATATGAATATGGCGTACCGAATAGATGTAATGACAGTTTATGAAGGTCTGACTTCGATTACTCAAAAGTGTTATAAATTGGCAACTGTTTATTTACTAAAAAAAGGGATTTTAACTCGCCCTCCTATAATAACTATGCCTAAAAGAACCGAATTTATTGAAAGTAAACGCTATATGAGAGGATTTAAACCATTTAGTGAAAAAAGACCATTAAATGCTATTGAATTAGGGGTACTTCATTCTGGAATTGAAGTGAATAATATTGGAATGCAACTTATTACTGGATTTGCCCAAAGTGCAAAGAACAAAGAAGTTAGGCAGTATTTTGAAAAAGGTATAGAACTCTCCAAAAAGCATATAAAAACTTTTCAAGATTTTCTTTTAGAAAGTGATATTCAGTTTTCCGCTACGATAGGAAGTACGGTAACAACTTCAACTGTTGCCCCATTTTCAGATAAGCTAATGATGTTTTGCATCGACCTTCTTAATGGATTTAGTATTGTCGGTCAAAGCTTTGGGACATTTTTTACATTAAGAAATGATTTATCCTTAAAAACAGCGTCATTAGCCAAAGATGTCTTTTTTTATGGTCAGGAAGGACTTGAAATTATGTTTAAAAACGGATGGTATGAAGAACCACCGCAAACGGAAGATAGAAATCAATTAATTAATCGAACTGAATAATGCAGGTCACACCTTTTAAATGTAATAATCTCACCTTTTCGAATTTTTCGAGTCTTTATTGTCCAACCACTTTGGGTAGCCAACAACCTCCATTGGCTACCCAAAATGCTCTATTAATTTCAGTTGTCAAACCTATATATGGATTTTCATAGGAATTAGAGGCAAAAAATCTTGCGAATGAGTCAGTGAATTGATCTGTTATTTTACTTTTTGCACCTTAAAAGTGAACCCGTTGAGTAAACGTTTGGTCTTTTTGCAATATTTTATAGAGATCCCTTTAAACACAACAACCAATTATTTTTCTATTTTATTTTCACCTGCAACAAAACAGATTCCCCACGTGTTACTGAAATTTCCTCCGTTTTAGTTAAAGTGTCAACTGCATCAAAGTTTGTAATCACAACTGGCGAAATAATGCTTTCCGCTTTTTCTTTGACCAAATCCAAGTTAAAGGTAACAAGCATGTCTCCCGCTTTAACTTGGTCACCTTGTTTTACATGGCCTTCAAAGCCTTCTCCGCCCATCGCAACGGTTTCCATTCCGATATGAATTAATATTTCCAAGCCATCTTTACTGCGAATTCCAACAGCATGATTGGTTGGAAAAATTTGCGCAATCTCTCCGTCCATTGGAGCAACAACTACTCCTTCAGTAGGCTCAACCGCAATCCCGTCGCCAATCATTTTCTGGCTAAATACCTGGTCAGGAACATCTTCAATTTTGATTACTTTTCCTGTAATCGGAGAAACAAGGGTTACTGTCGTCTCCTTTTTTCCGAATAACTTCTTAAACATTCCTTTTTCCTCCTATTCTTTTGATGCCCGTAGGAAAAGGCGAAAAAAGCTTTCTGCTTTATTCGCCTATCCTTTTATTATTGCTTATTCTTGTGCTTGAGACAAGAGAACCGTCCCCATGAATCAGTGCAGTTCTGGCCAGTATGCTTTATTGGCTTCAATTAAGTCATCTAAGATTTCTTTTGCTACTTTAGCGCTTGGTACTGTTTTTGATAGTGTTAGAGCTTGCCATAGTTTTTGGTAGCTGCCTTCGATGTAGGCTTGGACAACTAGTTTTTCGACTGTTACCTGCTGGTACATTAATGCTCTTTGGAACTCAGGAATCTTACCTTGGCTTAATGGTTCTGGACCGTCGCTGCCGATAATACAAGGAACCTCTACCATGGCATCGTCATCAAAGTTGGCGATGGCACCATTGTTTTCGACGATTAACAGCATTCTTTCGTGAGTGTTGAAGGCAATGGCACGAGCAAGGTCTACAATAAAGACTGCATGAGCGCCCATTTCAAATTCACAGCCTTCTGCTGTTCCTCTTTCAATGATGTTTCTTGCTGTTGAAAAGACCGTCTTTTCTCTGCCGGCAATGACTTCATTGGCCCTTGTGAATTCCGGATTGGAATGTTCCACCACATAATCAGGGTAGAAGTAATATTTCAAATAGGTGTTAGGCAAGAATCTTGGATCTACCGCTAACAGATCCTTCGCTTTCTTATGTGTCTCCTGCCAGCTTGCATCCGTATGCTGGGTGTCCACTTCTTTTTGTGTCAGATAGCCATTCTCTGCGACATAATCACGAATTTGTGGCAGATATTCATGTCCTTCTTTGTCTTTTATGCTTGTCCACCAGCCAAAGTGGTTTAATCCGAAATAACGTACTTCCAAGTCCTTTGGCTCTTTGCCGATAATGTGCGACATTCTGCGCAGCGTTCCGACAGGCATATCACAAATGTTCAATACCTTGGAATTTGGACGAAGCACGCGGCAAGCTTCCGCTACGATGGCTGCAGGATTGGAATAGTTTAACATCCAAGCATCAGGTGAATATTTTTCCATAATGTCAATCAACTCGATCATGTCACCGATGCTTCTCATACCATATGCAATTCCGCCAGGTCCGCAGGTTTCTTGGCCGACGACCCCATGCTTTAATGGAATCTTTTCGTCTTTTTCGCGCATTTCATATTTTCCCGTACGAATATGGGCAAAACAAAAATCAATATCGGTGAACGCTTCTTCCGGATCGGTTGTGAAAGAGTATTCGATATCTGGTGCATTCTCTTTCATGACAATCTCAAGTGCTTCCCCTAGTACAGCTTGTCTTTGTTCGTCATTATCATATAATTTTAATTTCCGAAGCGGGAAACGGTCCAGATTATCCAATAGCATCATCACAATACCCGGTGTATAGGTGCTTCCTCCGCCTGCAATTACTACTGAGAATTTCTTCATGTTCTCCATTCCCTTCTATTATCTGTCTTCTCTTTGTTGTATAGGTTTCTATCTATTAATGTTTATTCGTTTGTGCTTAATCCTAAGTAGCTGTCTACCGCTTTACGGATGTTTGTTACCTGTAAGCCATAAACAACCTGTACATTTTTATCTTTGATGATAACTCCGCTAGCACCTGTTTCTTTTTTCAACACATCTTCATTTACCCTTTCAGGATGCTCCAGAGTTAAGCGAAGTCGTGTATAACAATTGGTGACTGTATTAATATTGCTTGCTCCACCCAAAGCATCGACGATTACAGGGGCAATTCCGTCATTTCCCTGGGGCACAGGAGTACCAGCAGTTCCTGCACTTTTCTTTGCTTTGTAATCGTTCTTTGAATACAATTTCGTCTCATTACCTTCATCTTCTCTTCCGATTGTTTTGAAGTTGAATTTCACTATCAAGAAGCGGAAGACCACGTAATAGATCACAAAGAAGATTAATCCGATTAAAATGTACATTGGCCAGTGTGTCTTTTGAATTCCAAGCGGTAGATTGAAAAGTAAGAAGTCAATCATTCCGTTTGGCCCAATCGCACGTACATCGAATAGATGGAACGTTACCATCGCTAAACCGCTTAAACCAGCGTGAACTACGAACAATAATGGTGCAACGAACATAAATGAGAATTCGATTGGTTCAGTGACACCTGCAATAAAGGAAGTAACAGCAGCAGGAATCAGGATTGCTTTTACCTTCGCTTTGTTTTCAGGCTTGGCAGTATGATACATTGCCAAACATGCGCCAATTAAACCGAACATCTTTGAAATCCCGCGGGCATCCCAAACGACGCTTGGAGAAAGCTCTTTTACGCTTGGATCGGCAATTTCCGCATAATAAATATTTCTTGCACCTTCGAATATTTTGCCGCCAACTTCAGCACTGCCGCCCAATTCTGTATATAAAAATGGTGTGTAGATTAAGTGATGCAGTCCTGTTGGGATTAACAAACGTTCTAGTGCTCCGTATAAGAAAATACCGAAGCTTCCGCTGTGGTTAATCAGTGTTCCGAGCTTGTTAATACCTGTTTGGAAATATGGCCAAATAAATGTAAGAGCGATGGATAATAGCACAACAACTGGAATTAGAACGATAAAGACAAATCGTGAACCGCCGTAAATTTGAAATGCTCCATTGAATTCTGTATCAATAAATTTGTTATGGACCATCGCGGTGATGATACCAAGGATTAGTCCAAGGAATACACCCATATCAAGGATTTGTACACCCAAGACAAGCGTTTGGCCAGTTCCCTGTAGAGTATCTCCCTGATAAAGAACCCCGCTCAGCTGCATGAATTTATTCATCGCATTGACAAACACCAGGTAGCCTAACAATGCGGTAAATCCAGCGACAGCTTTTTCTTTATTCGCTAAACCGACCGTGATCCCGACACAGAAAATAAGTCCCAAGTTACCAAGAATTGAAACCAATGATCCAGTTAGAATTGTTCCAAATCCGGTCGTAATCGGATTATTTAAAAATGGGATGACTTCTAATAGTCTTTGATTGGTTAGTAAGTTCCCTAGGGCAATTAAAATACCCGCAATCGGCAAAATTAGTACCGGAATGAACATCGCCTTCGAAAAGCGCTGCATACCATCCATGACTTTCGCTTTCATTTTGCCTTCCCCTCCTATATGTGTTTTTTGTATTCGTTTTCGTCGACAGGTTTAGAATACAATGTAACCGTTTCATAGTCGATAGATTCAACAAGATAAAAAACGTGTTTCATACATTGAAACACGTTTCACTTGTTGCTATCTTTTTTATTCATAATTGTTTCAACATACTGCTTGATGATGAATTCAAACATCAGCATGAGACTTGGAAAAAAGCTGTTTGGCAGCATATTTCGGTCGTCTAGTTTACTGTGATCGATGATTTTAAAATTTAAATCGGAAAGCTCAGCGATCCGATTATCTGTTTCTTTTGTAAAGGACACTGTAAAAATCTGATGCTCTTTGGCTGCCTGTAATTTATCGATGATTAGCTGTGTTTCACCTGATTTAGAGATGACCACTAAAGCCCCGATATCTTCTAAATTATTTTCGAATACGCCAACTGAATCTGTTCCGCTTGCAAAAATGGTTTTTCTGCCCAATACCAATAATTTTTTATACAAGTATTCTGCAGCAATGGCGGAAAAACCGGTGGCGTAAATAAAAATATAGCTTTGCTTAAGGTTTAGTACATTGTCTATAAAGGATTGGAAATCTCCCAGCGAATTATGGTCTAGAAAATCCTTCTCACTAATTTCCAAAAAATCCTCAATCACGCCGCTTTGCGGTAAATCTGCTTTTTTGACAAGCGGCAGAAGCTGATAATACATATCGACAACTCCGGTATAGCCTAATTTTTTGGACAGGCGGATGACAGTTGCCGGAGAAGTGAAATTTTCTTTTGCTATTTTCCGTACGCCCATTTGCAAAACTGTGTCGATATTTTCAATGATAAATTGAACAAGCTGGACATCTATTTCGGTTAAATTTTTCCCTTGAACAATTTTACTAATATCAATCATATTTTACCCACTCTCACTCGATGAAGCCCTCGGTATCAATAGTTTTCATTATATCGGAATAGGAGTTTTACTACAAACTTATGTCGAGGAAAAACATTTATAGTAAGAAGTTATAAAAAAGAGAATGAACCAAAATTCCAGTTTCGTAAATTATAAGTAAATTTTAAATGGAAACTATTAAAGCCATTTATAGATACGATTAATTCATGTTAAGAATTGGAAAATCGTCTATTTTTTTCCTCAAAAGCTTGTATGATAAGACTGTAATAAAAAATGCAACATTCAAGGAGGAAGAAAGATGAAATTCAAAAAATGGTTATTTGCTTTGATGTCCGCATTGATGTTACTCGGAGTTGCAACAGCATGCTCAGATACCAGTTCTAAAACAGATGATACAAACACTGAACAAACCGACGATGGTTCCCAAGATGATGGATCACAAAATGAAGATGGCAATTCTGGTCAATAAGCAGGCAGAAAACAGCGGAACAAGACGGGTGCTGCCGTCTTGTTTGCTATTTTCATATCTTCTTTCTTTTCATATTTCTTTACGTAGGTGTCAGAACTCATAGTACGAACTATAAAAAACTTAAAAAAGGGCTGATACTATGGAAAAGACATTATTAATTATTTCTTCCGAACATACAGGCCATGGACATAAGAGCATAACAGAAGCACTGTGTGAAAAAGTCAAATCTTTCAATAGGGTAAACATTCATGTTGTAGATGGGTTTTCGCTCGGCAATCCCTTACTGTCAAAAATCGGTGAAGCTTATGGTCCCCTCACAAGAAATTCCGAAACACTATGGAAAATGATTTGGAAACTATCAGCTGAAAAACCCTCCATCGTCAACCATTTTTTTGAAGGACTTATTAAAGATCATTTTCTTCAACTTCTTCACGATATAAAGCCCGATATGATTTTATCGGTTCATCCCAATTTTAATGGTTCCATCTTGAACATCCTTGAGAAGCAAAACGTAAATATCCCTTTCATTACCTTAATCGCTGACCTTGTAAACATTTCCCCCCTATGGCTGGATAAGCGGGCAGAAACCATCATTTGTCCCACGTTTGAGGCCCAATTTAAGTGTATTGATCTTGGGATTCCGCTTCAGAAGATAAAGGTTATAGGATTTCCAGTCCGATCTCGCTTTTTCCGAAAGTGCGATCCCCCACCTAAACTCTATAGAAAAGAAAAACCGTTAAAATGTTTGATCATGAGCGGCGGTGAAGGTGTAGGAAACATGGAGAAAATAGCGAAAAGCCTCCTTAATCATTTCAATTGTACGGTAAAAATTGCAGCGGGAAGAAATGAAAAACTTAAAGCAAAACTGACGAGAGCACTTAAGCCCCCATATGGTGATCGAGTTGAGATTTATGGGTTCACGAAAAATATTCATGATTTGATGCTGCAATCTGATATCGCTTTTACCAGGGGAAGCCCCAATGTCATGTTTGAGGCAATCGCTGCCAATACGCCGCTAATCATTACAGGGGCTTTGCCAGGTCAAGAAGAGGATAATCCAGCCTTCGCCGAAATTTTCAATTTGGGAGTAGTTTGCAAAAATCCAAAGGAAATTAGACTGACTGTAACGAACCTACTCGAAAATAATGGTGAAAAACTCAACAAAATAATAAACTCCCAAAGAAAATTCATCCATGCCAACGCCGCCGAAGACATTCTAACATTTATATTGAGGCATGGGGACGGTTCTCATGCATCATTAAAGCCTGAATCGCCAGCAAAACAAGATAATTTACAATTCTTAATTTATTCTTAACACCAGTTTCATAAAAACTGGCCGTTTTCCCTGTATAATGGAAGAAACCCTATGTTTGGGTTTTGGACTGAAGTGAGTATTTTACTTATAAGGGGAGCCGAGCATGAGCAAAATCATCCATGTGCTTTACGGGGTCGATTGTCGAATCTTCCAGAAAATCAATCGGCATTTTCATCTGTATTTGTTGAATCTCTTTTTTCGAACGATCACACATTTCGGGGGAGCAAGATTTACGATTATCTCCACAATCTTACTTTTTCTGACATCATGGTCCAGGGAAACGCGGCTTCTTGCCATTTCCAGTGCTCTTGCTTTGGCAGCGAGCCATATTCCAGTCCATCTCGCAAAAGAATTTTTCCCTAGAAAACGTCCATATCTAACGATTGAAAAAACGAATATACTGGCTAATCCCTTACAGGACCATTCCTTCCCTTCGGGTCATACAACCGCCATATTT
Organism: Neobacillus sp. PVCKKU3; assembly: GCF_058323225.1. NCBI lineage: Bacteria > Bacillati > Bacillota > Bacilli > Caryophanales > Bacillaceae > Neobacillus > Neobacillus sp. PVCKKU3. Next base: position 90,624 of record NZ_JBLVQN010000020.1, on the reverse strand, counting down.
GCCGTTTTGACTCCCTATATCTTAACGATCCCGACATTTTCTTTGGTTCTGATTCTCGTGGGTGTATGTGTAGGAGTCTCAAGAATTTATTTAGGCCTCCACTATCCATCTGACGTGATTGTCGGAGCCATCCTCGGAATATCGGCAGGCTGTTTGTCCTACTCTTTACTATTAATGTAACAGAAGTGCCATGCGCTACATGTGCATGACAAAAAGGACTAACCAAGCGTGGTCAGTCCTTTTTGTCATGAGATTCACCCAAAGAAGAAAGGATATTCCCGACTCCTTTTAAATCCCCTGCTTCTTTTGTCTTCGATTTCAAAACATCGTTCGAGAAAATCTACGATTGCCTTGTAGGCAATTTCTTTGTTTTTTAGCTTTGAAATCGTATGACCTTCATCTTCGAAGCGGATAAAGTCAACAGGGTGTTGTTTTCCCTTCAATTTATTGACGATTTGCTCGGATTCTTTAATATGGACACGAGGATCACCTTCCCCATGGATCACCAATAACGGAGTAGTAATGCGACTTGCATGATTCAATGGATCGATTTTATCAAAGAAGTCTCCATCTCTTTCAATCGTTCCGTATTCCGCTTCCCTAAGCTTCTTCCGCCAAGGATGGGTGGTTTCCAAGAACGTTCTAAGGCTCGACATACCCACAATATCAATCGCGGCAGACCATAGCTGTGGATAGTGGCTGATGGCTGCTAGGACCATAAATCCTCCATAGCTGCCTCCCATTATTCCTATCCTATTAGAATCGATGTTCCCGTTCACCTTTAGCCATTCAACTAAAAAAACTATATCCTTCAGGGCATCCATTCTTTTTCGGACATCATCTAATTTCGTGAACGTTTTTCCATAACCTGTACTCCCTCGGATATTTGGTGTGCACACCGCATACCCTTTACCGATTAAATACTGCACAACGGGGTTGTATACAGCCCGAGACTGACTCTCAGGGCCACCGTGAATGACAATGACTAACGGAAATTTATCAGTTGTAATCTTTGGTTTATAAAAAAATGCTGGAATTTCAAGATGATCAAATGAGCGATAACTTATAAGCTCTGGCTCAACTAATTTATCTTGAAGTATTGGGGAACGGGAAACATAGGTAAGTCTTTCCGACTGTATGCTTTCTAAATCAAGCTCCCAAATATCAGATGGATATGCCGGGCCATTGAAAACATAAGCCAGTTTTTTGTTATCAGGGGAAAATTTTAAATCTTTTATGATTCCAGTTGGTGTTTTCCACTAATAAAGGTAACTTCGATTTATGTCTAAAAGTACCCCCTTAGATACTCCTCCCTCATTCACGGAAAAGGCTAACAAATTTTTATCATTATTCATTTCGAGTTCTTCAAAATCCCAATTTCCTTGCTCTAGCCAAACAAAATGCTTGGTTTTTATATGGATCAGTGCAAGCCCGAAAAATTCGCTATCTTTGTTCGTTAATACATAGATATGATCTCCATCCTTGTTAAAATGGACTTCTCGAAAACTGGCTTCCCCTTTATGCTCTGTTATCCAATCAACAGACCCTGTTGCCAGATCGAGTATGCCTAAATCATTATCCAGGGGAGAATTTGTCTTTTGGACTAATAATGATTTCCCATCAGGAGACCATTCCACTGCTGTAAAAAGGCCATCTCCGGTTAACAAAGGATGATATTCCAGTGTTTCTAGACTTTGAATATAAATATCAAAGAATGCTGAATTGCGGCGATTGCTTGACCAGACAATCCATTTTCCATCCGGGGAGCTGCCACCATATCGATGAACATGATTGGGTGACTTTGTCAGTTCAATCAGTTTCCCATCCTCCTTGAGTAAGAACAACTGCTGATTTTCATTTCCGCCCACATCCATCCCAATAATCCGATCAGAAGTACTCTTAACAAGTCCAACAAAGGTAATTCTTTCTTTTGTAAAAGAAATTTGAGCAGGCCATTCTTCCCCACGATTGAGTTCCCAAACCTGTGGTATGCCCGTATAATCGGCAATAAAGCTAAGCTTTTGACCATCAGGGGTATATACAGGATTCTTGGCATAGCGAACGTGCAAATAAGGGTCTATACTCTCTTTAAACAAGAACACCCCTCCCGTTCAATTAAGGGATTATAAAATCGCTTAACTGTGTTTAAATATGTGCTGATAAGGCCCATTTTCATGCCATCGAATCCATTATATTTAGACCTCATTCAAGTTATTCTTTTTGGACGGGGTTATTATACAATACAGGAAAAAAGTTCCCACTCCGAAATTTCCAATCCCCCCTTCCATTAGACATCCCTTTAATCAAGTGCTATTTTTTAAAAGGGGGTGTTGATTAATGTCACGCATTCGATATGTTGAGCCGCTCGTGATGATAGCAACGATCATCCGCTGGTTTTTATTGGCTACTATTACTGGAGGTATTGTAGGGACAGGGACCAGTCTGTTTTTAAAAGGGCTTTACTTTTCTACAGATAAAACCTCTCACCTTCCTTTGTGGCTGAGTATGATACTATTGCCAATTGGAGGGCTTTTGAATGGATTGATTTTGTATTTTGGTTATCGATATGGATCCAAGGATAAAAAGGATTCTGTCATTGCTGCAGTTCATGAACAATCGGGTCTGATGCCTTATAAGACAATCGCTATTAAGCCGATCGCCGCTATCATTACACTTGCTTCGGGCGGGTCTGCAGGTAAGGAAGGTCCTTGCTCCCATATTGGGGGGACGCTTGCTTCCTGGTTCGGCTATCTCCTCCACTTAAATCCCGAGCTCCAAAAACGCCTAGTTGCCTGCGGAGTCAGCGCCGGCTTTGCCAGTGTATTCGGGACGCCTATTGCAGGAGCCATTTATGGAATTGAAGTGTTGACGATTGGACGAATCCGGCATGATTTTATTTTTCCAGCCGTGATTGCCGGTGTTACTTCCTTTGAAGTGAGCAAATTATGGGGAATTACTTATGATTATTATCCTGTCCATCTTTCCCAGCAGTTTTCTGATGTTTTATTTTTAAAAATTCTTCTCATTGGTATGGTTTGTGGTCTTATTTCATGGTTATTTATTGAATCCTTTGAGAGAGTACGCTGGTTATTCAGTTCCATTCAGCAAAAATTCCATATTTGGCCGCCAATGATGCCATTTGTAGGCGGGCTCATTATGTCATTGCTTATTTTAATAATCCCAACGGATTACCTTGGATTAAGCTTGCCCATTATGGACAAAGCCTTAAGCGGCGAGCATGTTTCATACATTGGTTGGCTTTGGAAAATTCTACTTGTTTCGATAACTTTGGGTTCTGGTTTCTATGGTGGGATTGTAACACCGCAGTTTGTGATTGGGGCAATTGCAGGGAATGTACTAGCCCAACTTCTTGGGGTCAATCCTGCCTTGGGGGCAGCGGTTGGTATGGTATCCGTTGTTGCCTCAGCATCCAATACCCCCATTGCTGCGGTTTTTATGGGATTCGAGTTATTCGGAAGTTCAACTGGGATTTATGTAGTGGGCGCCTGTATTACCGCCTATATCACGATTGGCCATCGAAGTGTGTATCCTGATCAACTAGTCGCATACCCTAAATCATTGTGGATGAGACTAGTTCCTGATATTGCCTTAGAAAATGAGAAAATTCATGTATCCTATACCCTTTTAAAAAGGATCAGACGATGGCAGCATCAGCAAAAACGATTAAATGGATATTTTAAACGTCCAAAGAAACTATAAAAATATATTGATGGAAATTAACAATAGAAAGAAGATAGTATAAGGTTTTACTATCTTTTTTTCTATATTAATTTTTCCTTATACTGAAGTTGTTGTCCTAAATGAAACCATTTTAAAAAAGGGAAAACATCGGAAAGAAATTCACCATTATGATATTCCCCCATTATATTTCTGCAAAGTTTTTTACTCGACTTAACCTATCGGCAGCCAGATAAATCAGAAAATAGATTGGAACGGAATAAAGGAAACTCCACTTTACCATTACATAGATCCCAATCCATCGAAAAATAGGCTCACCTATCCTCTAAATTTGGAGATTATTAACAACATTCAATGTCTCTTATTTAATAAACCACTTCCTTGAAAAAGCAGTTTCCGTTATATATTGAAAAGCATAGAGCATCAAAGCCCTTAAGAAATTCACTCCTAAATATTTAATTTTTGTTAAGTTTACTAAAGAAAATATTTTAAATTCCTTTACAAGCTTTATTGCGCCGAAGATAAACACGGTATGAAGAACAGTATTGGAAATGATGAACATCAGGAATTTACCATAAGTCATTTTTAAAATCCATAAGCTAGTGACTAGGTATGGACCGAAATTCATAAAATTCATGCTATTAAAAGGGCCAATACCTTTATAAAATTCCCACCAGTTTTTCTTTTCACCATACAAATCTAAAGCCTTAGTAAAAGTACACATAAAGATTGCAGTCGGAAGAAATCTTTTAAATGCTTTCCTACCCATTAATGGTACCGTTAACCAAGGTAGAACCAGTAACAATAGCAAAAACAATTTTTGATTTTTCATTTAAATCACCCAAGGGATATTTTGTTTGATCAGATTTTAGTTTATTTTTAACAAGAATTCCTTACTTATACAGTCCCTTTTTAAATCATAATAAAAAGGCTGCAGAACAGCCTTTCAAAGTTTTAAATATATTACCTTTGATAAAATGAAGGAAATCCTCCACTTTTAACTAATCGTGAGTAATCATTATTTTCGAAGCAGCCAACTCAGCTCGCTGTCTAGCCTCATCAACAGTTTCCCCGTTGCTAAATACAACCGCCATTCGAGGCAAATTCAGATAAAGATGGTCAAATTAAATGCATCCTTTTAATGTTTGGGCAACTGGGCATCCCCGTTCAAATACGGACAATGCACGTTCCGCTGCATCACGCTTCCCTTTTGGGACCTTTAAATCATAGTGACAGCTTATTCGGGTAATTCTTTAAACTCCATCAACATCAATTGTCCCTTGAACTTGTGCCCGAACTTTATAACAAATGAGCAGAAAATATAACAGTCGTTACTGTTATCATACTGAATATGGTAGACAACAAAACGGTTTGTGCTGCATATTCAGGATGGTTTCCATATTCCAATGCAAACAACGAACTATTTCTTGAAGTTGGAAAAGAGCTCGCAATAAACAATGACTGTGCTGTAATACCGTCCAGCTTCAATGTTAAAATGATGATTAATGCCATACACGGCGAAAAAATGAGACGTCCGATTAGGCTTAGAACTAGAGGCAGCGAGAAGCTTCCTATTTTCAGGAAAGCACTTTGTGCACCAAGTGTAACAAGGGCAATTGCAATAAATGCGTTTGAAGTATTTTTAATAGGCGTCCAGATGAATTCTGGAATTCTTATGGATACTGCATTGAGAAAGACTCCAAACAAAAAACCGTATAAAACAGGATTTTTCAAAAATGCTTTTACCGCTTGGAATTTTGCCTTATCAACAGAAACAGAATTAAATAATCCATAAGTATAAGTTAAGAGGTTTTGAAAAATCATGACCACAACTTGGATCGATAAACCAAGTGGATTATGCTGAAAAACAACCTGGCTGACTGGTAATCCATAATTACCCGAATTAACTAGTACAACACTGTTTTTAAAGGTCGATGAAAGACTACTCTCAAATTTCGCCATTTTAGATATACCCGTACTGAAAATCATTAAACAAAGACTTTGTAAGACTAGGAAACTAAGAATTTGCAGGAGTGTATCCCCTCTAATTTTACTCTGATAGACATTGGTAAAACTCACAGCAGGCATGAGGAAATAAGTATTTAATTTCGATAAGGTATGCATATCGAATTTAAATTTTCTATGAAGAAATGCTCCAGCTCCAATAAGGGCAAATATGGGTAAAATAACATACAAAGTGATGTGAAATAAAATGCTCATAAATAATCCTCTCCATTTAAAGAATGGTATGTATGTTAACTATTAAGATTCAAATATTTGTATAAAAATGGAATAACCCTTGTTATATTCAATTGTTAATGCTAAATCATACGGTCCACAGCTTTCATCGTAAAGCTGCTTGATGCCGCTCATTGGCAAGCTAAAATATTTTCCGGTTTTGGGTTCGCTCACTGTTATTCTCCCGGTTTGAATATGAACTTTTGCGTTTTTAATGTAGCTCATAAAACTAAATTCAACTGTATCCTCGGTATCATTCGTAAGAACTGCATCGAAATCTTTCCCTTCGTGTGCAGTAAAAAATGTTATAAATTCCCTTGCATTTCCCTCCAATTACTCTCACCCCTTATCCATTTCATTTTAAAAACAAAATCCAAATAGTTGAAATACAAATAAATTATCGACCATCATTCAAAAAAGGAATGACAACATTTTCTGATTGGCACCAACGAAAAAAGCCAGGCGCACAGCCTGACTCAGGTAAATTTTCCAATGACCTCGTTTGAAGAATTTCCATTTATTTGGATATACTTTCCGATTCGGCGTGGTTACTTTCCATATTAGAACTAATACTTTCCACTTTGATCATTTTACTTCTACTTTTTCACGAAATATTTTCCAAAATCATCATTTTACTTTCCTACCACATATTTCACGCAGAATTCCACGCAAAAAAGCCGGGCGTCCAGCCTGGTTCAGGTAATTTTCAATGACCTTTTTTTAATAATTTCCATTTAATTGGATATACCTTCCGATTCCGGAAGGTTACTTTCCAAATTCAACCTAATACTTTCCACTTTGATCATTTTACTTCCACTTTTTCACAAAATACTTTCCAAAATCATCATTTTACTTTCCTACCACATATTTCATTCGGAATTTCACGTTAAAAAAAGCGTGAGCATATGCCCACGCTTTTTAAATAGAAGATTTAAAATCCAATTTCTTCACAAATTCTACAAACTCTTTAATTACTTTAGTCTCAAGTGATTTTTCATGATACAACATCCATGTTTTTCTTACAATCGGATTCCCTTTTTTATCTTTTAGAATGATCCGGTTAAGGTGTTGATGCTCCCGAATAAGAACACTAGGAAGGATCCCGTATCCCAATCCGTTCAAAACCATTTCTTTGCATGTATCGGCTTTATCCACTTCCATGCCTATAAAAGGCGGCCTTGAAAATTCCCCACTCCACCAATTATCAATCATCGTCTTTAATAAAGCATCTGTTTCATATTCAATTCTCGGTAATGAAGGCAAGTCATGAAGTTCAATTTTTTCTAATGAGGTCACACAGAGATTTTCTTCAAAGAGTAGGTTCTTTGAATCTGGCCACTGATAGTCCCCGCGGACCATACTAATGTGTACATCCCCATTGTATACAAGATTAAATACATCCCTGCTCCATCCCGTTGTCACTTTATAGTTTACTTTTGGGAACTGTTCACGAAAACGCTTTAAAAGTTGTGGCAGCTTGTGCCTAGTTATGTAATTAGAAACCCCCAATCGTAAGGTTCCGCTAACCTCTTCTCCCATATCCATTACTGTATCTTTAATCTCTTGGAGACGACCCAGCATTTCATCCGCACATTGAGCTAAATATTCTCCTTGGGGTGTAAAGTGAACACCTTTCGTTCCCCGTTTGACAATTTCTACTTGGTATTCTTTTTCTATTTGTTGAATTTTCTTTGTTAATGATGGTTGGGATATATATAAACTCTCAGCCGTTTTCGTGATATTCTTCTTCTCGTAAAGCGCCTTTAAGATTACCCAGTCCTGTTCATCCATTATCTCGATTACCTCATATTTCCATGATCATTAAATCACTATTAATATTACCATATTAAAAATAAGGAAAATAAGATATTTTATTATTTCTATACTAAACAAGGACCCATCTTAATGATGAGTCCAAATTCGTCATATTTAAAAGTCAAAATTGTCTGGGTCTGGACCAACACGGTGATTCTGGTTCAAGCCATCAATTCGTTTCATGTCTTCTTCTGTTAACTCAAAATCGAATACTGACGCGTTTTCAACAATACGATGTTCTTTTGTGGATTTTGGAATAGTCACAACACCGTTTTGTAAATCCCAGCGTAAAATTACTTGAGCAACCTATTTGTTATACTTGTCCGCGATTTCTTGCAGCACTTGGTTATCTAGTAACTGGCCTTGCATGAGCGGAGACCAAGCCTCCAGTTGAATGCCATGTTCCATGCAAAACGCTTGAAGCTCTTTTTGAGTCAAACGCGGATGGAACTCTACTTGGTTCACCATTGGAATTATTTCCGCATCTTTTATTAAATTCTCTAGATGATGAATTTGAAAATTACTTACTCCAATTGCCTTTACTCTGCCCTCTTTATAAAGAGTCTCTAAAGCTTTCCAAGACTCTTTATATTTACCTTCTACAGGCCAATGAATGAGGAATAAATCCAGGTATTCTAAACCGAGTTTATTTAAGCTTTTTTCGTAGGCAGCAATTGTCGAGTCGTACCCTAAATCAGCATTCCAAACCTTCGAGGTTACAAATAATTCTTCTCTGGAAATGCCTGCCTCCTTCATTCCTTCGCTTATACCTTGTCCGACTCCTTCTTCATTTCCGTAAATGGCTGCTGTATCAATGCTGCGATACCCATGTTTAATCGCTGTTTTTACTGCCTCAACCAGTTCCGGACCTTCTTCCACTTTAAACACTCCGATGCCAAACCAAGGCATTTGTACGCCGTTATTTAATGTTGTTGTAGCTTTTAAATTTTTTGCTGTCATAAAAAATTACCTCCTAATTGTATTGAAAAGTTTGTTTTTGATTCGTGTCAGCTGTTTTTTCATCTTTTCGCTCGAGCGCTCTGCTCCAGCCTGTTAAAATCACGGCTCCTGCCACCATCAAAGCCCCTATCCAAGGCGTATGAATGAGCCCGATTGAATCCGTTATTACCCCACCTAAATAGGAACCAATTGCGATACCTGCGTTAAATGCGGCTATGTTAATGGCGGAAGCCACATCCACAGCACTCGGTACAAAACGTTCAGCCAACATTACAACATAGACCTGCAGGCCAGGCACATTCATAAAAGCTAATAGCCCCATCAGGATGATGGTAATTAAGCCTGCTGCCTTGTATGGAGCGGTGAATGTTAAGACAAATAGAACGATGGCTTGTACGATAAACATATAAAATAATGCAGAAATCGGCTTTTGGTTTGCTGCCTTCCCGCCAATCACATTTCCGATCGCAATCGCAACGCCATATACAAGTAAAATTACAGCAACTGTTCCTTCTTTAAAGCCTGTAATCTCTTGAAGCAGTGGAGATAAATACGTAAAGACAACGAACGTCCCACCGTATCCCAAGGCCGTAATCGCAAATAAAAGTACTAAACGGCCATTTGACAATAGCTTGAGTTGATCACCAAATGTTGTGCGAACACCTTTACGCAACTGAGATGGAATAAGGATGCTTGTAGCAATAAAAGCAATGATTCCAACGGCAACAATGGCCATAAAGGAAGTTCTCCAGCCGAATTCTTGCCCCATGAATGTACCAAATGGAACTCCTGTAATAGTTGCGACCGTGAGCCCTGTAAACATAATGGCAATCGCGCTTGCCCTGCGGTTTTCCGGTACCAAATCAGCGGCAATAGTAGATCCAATCGACATGAACACCCCATGTGAAAATGCGGAAAGAACACGGGCACCTAGTAAAACACCGATACTATCAGCACTGGCTGCAATGCTGTTGCCAATAATAAAAACAATCATGATCCAAAGTAACAACGACTTCCGTGACATACTAGATGTAAGAGACGTGAGGATCGGCGCACCAAAGGTTACCCCTAATGCATACAGTGAAACCGTTAATCCAGCTGTCGTGACTGAAATTTGTAAATCTTTCGCTATAAGCGGCAATAAACCTACACTGATAAATTCTGTTGTTCCAATTGCAAATGCGCTCACTGCCAATGCCAAGAGCGCCAATGTACTCTTTTTCTTATCAAAGGACATAAAATAGTTCCCCTCCTGAGCAAAGTATTGTAGTATGATTCAATCTGCTAGCAGATAAATATTAAATATGTTGAAGTTTGACCGGCACATGTTATTATGAAACATATCAATCTAATAGAAAAGTACGTACTTTAAAGTGCGATAGGCACCAAATAGTACGATAGGTACTTTTTAGTGCCTATGGATCTGGAGGTATCATGAATAATAAGAAATATAATATTGCCGTTGAAGCCACATTGGAAGTCATAGGAGGAAAATGGAAGTGTGTCATCCTTTGCCATCTTACACACGGCAAAAAACGCACAAGCGATTTGAAACGGCTGATGCCAAACATTACACAAAAAATGTTGACCCAACAATTACGTGAACTGGAAGAGGACGGAGTCATTAACCGAATCGTCCATAATCAAGTGCCACCGAAAGTAGAATATGAACTCAGTGAATATGGACTAAGTTTGAAAGGGATCCTTGATTCCTTATGTACTTGGGGAGAAAATCATATTACAAAGGTTTATGGTGACAAATTCTCTGTTTTGGAGGAAAGTGTACTTAATGATCACCTAAAATAGTAGCATTTTTCTGAAAGGAACGAAGGCTTATTATTCAAGCTTGCATTTTGCATTGTAAGCCTTCGTTACAGCCGTCAACCCAAAATAGTAGACCAAAACTTTAAGAAAATTTTTAGCAAATGTTTTCAGATCGCAAATCTATTTAGAATCACTTATCCATGTTACTCGCGAATGAACCAAACTTTAGAGATTAAATTATTTTCTATTTCATAAATAGCCATTAAACTGACGGTTTCTCCAGTCATTCCGTTCGTTGCGAATTCCCAATCGATTACCTTATTGCCAACAATTGACCTATTTCTGATTTCAGCAAACATTTTCTTTTTAAATGTTTCCGAATACCTTTCAATTAATGCCTGCTTACCGCTTAAGGTTATCGAATTGTCGGGAAAAGTATGTACCGTAATATCATCTGCATATGTACTGGCAAATCCTTCGATATCTCCTTTGTTATAAAATTCAATTTGCTTCTGAACAACCTGTTCTATTGACATTCATTACACTCCTACATATAGAATTGTTACACACGACCCCATCTAAGTTGTTTGACTTAGGTTAAAACATTAAGGGCTCTAGTAAATAATCTATCCCATCTCCCTGTTAACTACCAGCTTAAATAAAAATGGCCTGCCCGCTGGTACATGTATCAGCGAGCAGACCTATTTTAATGTCTAAACTTTATAATCCAAGCGAAATATACTTCACTTCCAAGAATTCTTCAATTCCGTAATGGCCGCCTTCACGTCCGAGTCCGCTTTGCTTGAAGCCGCCGAATGGCACTTGCGGAGTGGATGGCAGGCCGTCATTCAAACCGATGATTCCGTATTCCAATGCTTCTGTAATACGAATTGCACGTGAAATATTTTCGGTAAATACATAGGCTGCCAAGCCATAGATGGAGTCGTTGGCACGTGCAATCGCTTCTTCTTCGGTTTTAAAGGTAGTAACGGGTGCAAGCGGGCCAAAGGTTTCCTCCGTCATGCAGATCATATCATCATTGACGTTGGTAATAACTGTCGGTGCAAAGAACAGATCCTTAACTAACTCTCCGCCTGTTTCCACCTTGGCGCCTTTTTCAAGGGCATCACTGATATGACGGTTCACTTTCTTGATAGCCGCCTCATCAATCAATGGTCCAATATCAACACCTTCTTCAAGCCCGTTACCAACACGGAGCTCCTGGACTTTTTCAACAAGCTTGCCGGTAAAAGCTTCCGCAATGCTTTCATGGACATAAATCCTATTTGAGCAGACACAAGTCTGGCCTGCGTTTCTGAACTTAGAAGCAAGAACTCCTTCGACAGCTTTATCAAGGTCCGCATCCTCCATGACAATAACTGGTGCATGTCCGCCGAGTTCAAGTGAAACCTTTTTGACGGTGTCGGCTGCCCCCCGCATTAACAGCTTGCCAACCTCCGTCGAACCTGTGAATGTTAACTTGGTGACACGGTTGTCTTCCAGCCAGGCCTGGCCAATTTCTTGGGCTTTACCTGTTACAATATTGAGCACCCCTTTAGGAAGCCCGGCTTTTTCCGCTAATTCAGCAAGCTTGAAAGCAGTAAGCGGAGTCTGTTCTGCGGGTTTAACAACAGCCGTACAACCAGCCGCCAAAGCAGGCGCCACCTTTCTTGTGATCATCGCTGCCGGGAAATTCCATGGTGTAATTGCGGCAATCACGCCGACAGGCTGCTTGTGTACAAATAATCGCTTGTTTCTTCCAGTGGCAGGGATGGTTTCACCGTAAATTCTTTTCCCTTCCTCTGCATACCACGATAAAAAGCCATTTGCATAGGCGATTTCGCCCACTGCTTCCTTGAAAGGCTTGCCCTGCTCCATCGTCATCGTTCTGGCAAGGTCTTCTTTATTTTCATCGATCAGCTTATGCCACTTCCAAATGATTTCAGCCCGTTCGTAGGCAGAAAAGGCTGACCATTCCTTAAATGCCGCATAAGCAGCATCTGCTGCCTGTTTTGCTTCCGGATACCCTCCGTTTGGCACGGTGGCAATGACTTCTGAAGTAGCAGGGTTTGTTACTTCAAATGTATCAAGCTCGCTCCCTGTCCATTCTCCATTTATAAATAGTGAGTATTTTTCCACTTGTACTCCTCCTTATGACATGAAAAAAGGGGAAGCCCCCTTTTCTCTCTTAAAAAACGTTATGAAACTTGCTTCAGGTCCTCCTTGGATTGAAGATCCTTTGAGAATGTCTCGTCATTTTCACCCATAAAGAATTCCTTGCCGTATAATAATAGGCACAATAGGATACCTGCTGCAAACGCCAAAGTCGCACCTTTAATGACCAATATTGCCGCCACCACTCCAGCGATTCCCAAATCACGCTGACTTTTTGCCTGCATAACGCCAATGCGGACACTTACATAACCTTGAACCAACAGAGTAAGAGCCAATGCAACTCCTAGAATCGGCTGCAGTAGACTAACAATAGGCAATAAAAATAACCCTGTATTTGTCCCCCAGCGGAAAGAACCGGCTCCTCCAAAGATAGAATTCATCGCTTTTTTACCTTCTTTAAAACGTTCCACTACGACAACCTGCATGGCAGCCCACATTGGTCCGCACATGGTGATATCAGGACCAATCATACTCATTACCATGTTTCTGCCGCCAAATATTAAGTGGGCACGATTAGCATTGTAGTCTACTTTTTCATCTTTTCGGACTTCATCTGAATCAGAAAGGATCGCTTTCGCTTTCAATACATCTCCAAAAACCACTAAATACGTAGCAAGCACAGCAGGAATCGCTTTTATGAAAAAGGCGAATGCAGGAAAACCTAGTCCAAAGACTGTATATTTTGCCCATAGGGTAGCAAAGTCAGGTTGACTAAATCCCCATTGAATATCCGGCCATTTCGCTTCTCCAACAAGAGGAGCTACTAAAACCGATAATAAAACAGCAGGTAAAATTCCTAAATTCCCAATTAACACCATCACTTTGTTCTTTTGTTTTATCGATTCAAAATGCTTAGAAAACATTAAATAGAAGACAAACCCTATACATATAGTGATGGTGTAAGGGAACAATTCAAATTTTCCACCCACTTCAAAAATGGATACAATTGCTCCGATTCCCGCTCCCAAAATTATGCCCGACTTGATAGCATTAGGCACAATCCTTACTACCTTGTTCGCTAAACCCGTGACGCCCAAGAATATTGATAGTATTCCTAGAGTAAGCTGAAATGCTATTAGTGCATAGACTCGATCCGGCCCTTCCGGAAACTCTTTTACAAACAACACGATTAAGGGGACAGCAGGTGTAATCCAGCCGGGAATCACCGGATCACCAAGTAAATGGTGCATCAAATATAGAAGTCCGTTCAACACTACAACTGCTAGCGCCACTTCAAAAGGCATCCCTAAATGGTCGGCCAAAAGAGTAATTGCTCCGAGGTCAACCGCACACATTAGCAAGCCTTGTACATAATCAGGCCATTCCAATTTATAATGGATAAACGGCAGTCTTATCTTGAATGGACCCGCAGGAATAAATGGCGATTCCTGGCCATCTTTACGATTTTTCCACATGTCATTTCTCCTCCTGTTCTAATAGGCAGACTGATAGATTTTTTCAATATCGTCGGTTGATAAGACTCTTGGATTGTTTTTCAATAGTCTAGTAATCTGTGAAGCATCCTCAGCCATAGAACGGAGGTCTTCTTCAGGAATATCAAAACTGCGCAAGCCTGTTGGAATATTAACCATCGCACTTAATGTTCTCATGGTTTCCACCGCAAGGTCTGCAGCCTCGATATCGGAGAGCCCCGCTGTATTTTGTCCAAGGGCTTCGGCAATATCACGGAAACGCTCGGCACAGGCGATTTTATTCCACTCCATTACATATGGAAGCAACAACGCGTTACTGACACCATGGGCAATATGGTAACGCCCGCCAAGTGGGTAGGCAAGTGCATGTACAGCACCAACCCCAGCATTTCCGAACGCCATGCCAGCCATTAAGCTTGCAGTCGCCATATTCTCCCTGGCCTCAATATGGTTTGGATTCGCATAAGCCTTCGGCAGGTTTTTTGCAATCATCTTCATGGCGCCAATCGCAAGCGCATCTGTAATCGGAGAAGCATTGACTGAAATATACGCTTCAATCGCATGGACAAGGGCATCGATGCCGCTTGCAGCAGTTACCGATTTCGGCATCGTCAGAGTCATTTCCGGTGAAACAATCGCTACATCCGGTAACAGATAATCACTGACAATCCCTTTTTTCAATTGCGCTTCTGTATCCGACAGGATGGCGATGTTGGTTACCTCAGAACCAGTTCCTGCTGTTGTCGGAATCGCAATAATCGGAGCCCCTTTATGTGGGACAAGGTCTGTTCCGAACAGCTGTTCAATCGGGCCGTCAAATCCCGCAAAGCCGGAGACCGCTTTTGCAATATCAATGGCACTTCCTCCGCCCAATGCAATCAGGCCATCATGGCCTCCGGCTGTGAAGGCCTCTTTACATTCTTGCACAAGGGCCACTTCCGGCTCAGGCTTAACTCCTGTGTACACTCCATGGGGAAGCCCTTTCAAAAGCGTGATGATCTTATCAACCACACCGATTTTTTCTAAAATTTCATCCGTGACAATCAATGGATTCCTCATGTTTAACCGTGTCGCTTCTTCTAGCAGTTTCTCAGTTGCACCGTTACCGGTAATAAGTTTATTAGCAATTTTAAAAGTTGAAATAAGATTCATCGTACAATCTTCCCCTTTCGTTCTTCGCTAATAATATTGCAAGAAGCGTGCCAAAATTTAAAATTCAGCAAAAAGACTGACAGGTAAACGGTTTCGGAATTTATGATTTGTCACAGATACGTCACAATTGATTAAAAACCTAATCAAATAAAAACGTATGATTAGGTTTTTAATCGGATAAATTCCACTTTTTCATTTTTTGAACAATGGTTGCCTGGCTGACTTCTAATGCTTCAGCGGCCTTCCTCGTTGTCTTGTGTGTTTTTAATGCCCTTATAATTAAATCTCTTTCTAACTGTTCGACTGCAGTTTTTAATGGCATATCATGATTTGGATTTCCAAATGAATGCTTTTCCCTTACCCTGAACTCCTCAGGTAAATCACGCAAGCCTATTTCTTCATTTAAAGTTGTAACGACGATTCTTTCCATTACATTTATCAGCTGCCGGATATTTCCGGGCCAGTGATAGTCGCAAAGCCGATCAATGGACTCTATTGAAAGGACCTTTGCCGATTTATATTTGGAGTTGAAGACGCCCAAATAATGTTCTATCAACGGAATTAATTCTTTTTTACGGTCCCGGAGTGGAGGAATGGTGATGGGAACGACACTCAACCGGTAATATAAATCCTCCCGGAAACTTCCTTCCTCCACCATTTTCTTCAGGTTTTTGTGGGTTGCTGCGATAATGCGGACATCCACTTCCTTCGTTTTAGTTGAACCGACAGGAATAAATTTTTGTTCATCCATTACCTTTAGCAGCTTTACTTGGAGCTCAAGGGGCAAGTCCCCAATTTCATCGAGGAAAAGTGTTCCCTGGTCCGCAATTTCTAATAAACCCTTTTTCCCCTTCGCAGCTGCCCCAGTAAAGGCACCCGCTTCATAGCCGAACAGCTCTGCTTCAATCAAATTCGGCGGAAACGCACCGCAGTTTAATTCAATAAAACTGTGGTTGAAACGATGGCTATTTTTATGGATATAGTTGGCGACAAGCGTTTTACCGACACCTGTTTCCCCAAGAAGCAATACTTTCACATCTGTTTTGGCGACATGCATTGCTAGATTATATACTTTCGCTGTTTCTTCGGTTATGACAATCGATTCGAGGTTATGGCCGTTCTGGTTCATAGCCTCGGTGGACTTCCGCAGTTCCCTAATCTCCTGGAGTTCTTCAATTTCAAGCTTTAATTGAATCAGCTCGGTAATATCGCGGACGTTGTTAATAACATATACGACTTCTTTATTCCCACCGAAAATGGGTGTTCCTGAAACAATAACCTTCCTTTTGTTTTGAAGTGTCTGCATCATGGTAATTGGACGTTTTTCTTTAATGACTTGGGTCGACACAGATTTCGATATGTAGCCCGCGTTCACAATTTCATCCATATGTAAACCGATTATTTGGCTAGCTTTGATTCCGGTAATCCGTTCATATGACTTGTTAATTTTAATCGTAATCCCGTTTCCGTCGGCAATAAAAATGCCATCATAAGAGGAATCGATGATTTCGGTGAAAACCTTGCTTGATATCAATTTGTCGTATTCCGATTCCTTGCCTTTCCAGAGTTCAGGTTTAATGAGGCGGTCGGGAAGTGTGCCCATCAGGTTTTCAATAGATTCATGCACTTTCCCTTTTTGGATCGCTTCATTTAAATCGTTTAATGTAAAGACTCCGGCGGTCTCTCCGGAATCGGATATTACCTCAAGTATTTCATCCCCAGTAGAAGTAAAGAGAAACATAGCCTGCTGAACAGAATCAGTCGCTTTTAGTTTCATTTTCTCACCAGCTTTTCTAATATCTTTTATATCTTATTTTACTATAATCCTTTTTTGTGTTCAGTCACAGGTTTTACCAGTGTATCAGTTGATCTATGTATCACATTTTTCAATATAAAAAAGCCAGGATTTCCTCCTGGCTATAAAAAAGGCGGCCCTTAAAAAATGCCTGTTATTAATCTGAAAAGCGCAATGATCAGAGCTATTCGAATAATCAATCTTACTCTACGGCCTCTTATTAGTGACTCTAATACAAGAGAGTCACTGCCTACAGATAAAAGGGTGCCTCGATATGTGCCTTCAGTTGTAATAACTTCTACTTCTTGACCTACTAGACGATGAGCCTGGTTTATAAAATTTTCACTACTCATACTTGTCCACCACCTTTCATGCTACTAGTAAATGCAGTTTTATGAAAAAGGTATGGACAAATTTATTAATAGATAAAAATTTTTATTACTAGAAATCCTGCTTGCTGTTATTTAGTATTGCTATTTCTCCCAAAGGATTATATTACTTATACATTTCATTGTCTAAAATAATCACATTTTCATTAAATGGGGTTTTCCCTACTTGTTTCGTATTTTCCACTAACCGATAAATATTATCACAGCATTGCTTGGCACCTCTCACTAGTAACGGTACGCCAATAAAGTCTATCTTTAAGCCTCTCGAAAAAAATCCCCCAAAAGACATAGAAAGCGGAACGGTTGGTGAGGTATTGGAAAAAACGATTTTTTCATCAAACTGAAATTTCTCTTGAAGTAGTAAAATCATCTCCTTCATCGCTGGTACAACGTATTTGTTCCTTTTCCTCCCAATCGTATAAACTTTGTTCCCATCCTCATCCGTACCATGAAAAATAAGCTTTCCAAAATCCTTTTTTGTCAGTTTGTTAAAATACTTCACATTTAATATTTCTTCGGTCGTTAGTTTTCTTTCCGATTGAGGTAATTGGTTTAAATGATAGGCGGCAGCCAACGAGGTTGTATGTGTACCGCCATAGTCGTTATAAATATAGATCATGGGGGATTCTCCCTAACATATATTTTATCTATATTTAATATGGCTATTTGTTCCATTTTTTAACCAAAGTTCTATTTTAAAAATTGGGATCAACATTCAATAATATTTTCCCTTTATTTAGCCTATTCTCCATTAAGTTTTGGGCTTCTGCAGCCTCTTCCAGACTGTATTCATGCCCCACCTTAATTTTCAGCTGGTTATTCACGATAAGCGGAAACACCTCTTCAGCCGTTTCTTTTAATAAATACGGCCTTAACTTTCTTGTGGTCCCTAGACTAAACCCTAATACATTTCTGCAGCTAGCATGTAAATCAACTGTTTTAATGGTTCCTACATGTCCGCTGGAATTACCGAAGTGGACCAGTCTGCCATATGGTGCTAAACAATTGAAGCTATTTTCCGTGACGGTGCCGGAAAGGGAGTCGAGGACAATATCCACACCCTGCCCATTGGTAATCTCATTTACGGTGGGTGCGAAATCTTCCTCCTCATAGCAAATAACGTAGTCCGCTCCACTTTCTTCAGCCACCTTCATTTTATCCCTGCTGCCGACAGTCCCAATGACCGTCTTTGCTCCCAATATCTTGGCAACTTGAATGGCGGTGGTCCCTACCCCGCCAGCCGCAGAATGAACTAATACTGTTTCTCCCTTTTCCATGGCGGCAATATTTTTCAATAAACGGTACGACAAAAAAGACACAATCGGACAAGCGGCTGCTGTCCTGAAATCCAATTCAGCGGGAATGGGAAAGACTAATTTGTCCGATGCCACCACATATTCTGCATACGAACCATTTTTCGGGAAGGCGATGACTCTTTGTCCTTCTACGAGCCCCAATACCTTGCTTCCTATTTTTTCAATAAATCCCGTGGCATCTAATCCTGGGATAAACGGTAGTGTTGCTCCTTTTTGCCCGTATCTTGATTTAATATCGGCAAAATTCACACTCGTTTTCACAACTCTTATTAGTACTTCGTTTTCAGCTATAACTGGCATTTCAACATCTTTGTATTTTAGGTTTTCTGTACCGCCAAACCCGGTCACGACAATTGCTTTCATTAAGGTAACCCCTCTCTGTCCCCTTTTACATTTACTGTATTTCCTGCCAATTAGTGTTGTCAACAAGAAAACGAACGCCCACTGCCTACAATTTGGCAGTGGGTTCCTTATAAATTATTTATGCGATTCTAGCTTTTTAGCCTCTATTTGGATGATCCCGTCATTTACAAGCTGTTCTATTTGTTCTTTGTTGTAACCAAGCTTGTTTAATATCTCCTCTGTATTCCCGCCCAGTTTAGGTGGAGCCTTTTGAATGGACACAGGTGAACTGCTAAGCTCAAAAGGAAGTCTTGGCAGTTTGAAGTCTTTAATTGTTGAGTGTTCAACATCAGTCCACATCTGGATCGCTTCTGTCTGCTGATCCTGGACTACTTCTGATATTTTCTTTACCTTTGAGCTTGGGACTCCTGCATCTACTAATAGCTGTACCCACTCATCCGCCGTTTTAGCTTGGAGAATGTTTTCAATCGCCACTCTTAAATTTTCCCGATGCTCCACTCGCTCAGGGTTATTTTTGTAACGCGGGTCCTCAACCCATTCTTCCTTTCCGAGCACCTTGCATAAACGTTTGAATAAAGAATTATTGGAGATTCCGATAATCACAGGAGCATCACTTGCGTGGAAGGCTCCATACGGTGCAAAGGCTGTGTGTCCGGCACCGTTTTTCTTAGGCTCATTTCCCGTCGCAAGCCATGACAGCATATGATAGCCGACCCAGAATACCCCAGTTTCATAAAGGGAAGTAGTGACTAATTGGCCTTCCCCTGTCTTTTGTTTATGAAAAAGTGCCGAAATGACACCAATGGCTCCCCACATTGCACTCCCTTGATCGAGGACCGAAACTGGAACACGTGCAATTTCCGCTCCTTCTGCACCGTTAATACCAATAATCCCGGAATCTGCTTGGGCAATCGCATCATAACCGGGCCGGTCACAAAGTGGACCATCTTGGCCGTAGGCTGATAAGGAACAATACACCAACGAAGGATTCAATTCTTTTAGTCTCTCATAACCAAGGCCCATTTTTTCCGCTTTTTGAAAGCGGAAGTTTTCAACAAAAACGTCTGCCGTTTTGACAAGGTCATAGACAATCTCTCGGCCGCTTTCCTTTTTTAAATCAATGACGACCGATTGTTTGTTACGGTTGATGTGAAGGAAATAAACGCCTTCCCCTTCCCAAAATGGTCCCATTCCTCTCGAATCGTCACCAATATCAGGCCGTTCAATTTTAATAATTTCTGCACCTAAATCAGCAAGAATCATCGTTAAACTTGGCCCTGAAACATTTGTTGTTATATCCACTACTCGAATGCCGCTTAATGGTCCTGGCATCTTGGCTCCCCCTTTTCAAAGAGAGGACCCTTTTTTAAAAAGGTCCTCCTGATGTTGTTTTAAAATGAACGTGGTAATCCAAGGACATGCTGTCCAACATAGCTTACAACCAGGTTGTTGGTAATCGGTGCTACAATAAATAGACGGGCTTCCCTAAATTTCCGTTCGATATGATATTCTTTTGCAAAACCATATCCTCCAAATGTGTCCATTGCGGCATTCGCTGCGCGCCATGTAGCTTCGGATGCAAGATATTTTGACATGTTCGCCTCAGCCCCGCAATCCATTCCAGCATCAAACATTTCAGCAGCCTTATCTCTCATCAATTTAGCAGCTTGGATATCCATATAGCCTTTAGAAATCGGGAATTGAACCCCTTGATTTTTCCCAATTGGACGGCCAAATACTTCGCGCTCATTGGCATATTGAACCGCTTTATCAACAAAGTACATGCCATCACCAATGGATTCAGATGCAATGAGAATTCTCTCTGCATTCATTCCGCCTAACACATAGCGGAAGCCTTTTCCTTCTTCCCCAATTAGATTTTCAACCGGTATTTCCGCTCCTTCAAAAAATACTTCTGTCGTCGCATGATTAATCATTGTGTCAATCGGGCGGATGTCGATTTTATCAGCTTGTTCCTTCATGTCTAAAATAAACAGGCTCAACCCGTCAGTCTTTTTTGCTACTTGGTCTTTTGGTGTCGTTCTAGCCAATAACAACATTAAGTCGGAATGCGCCGCTCTTGATGTCCAGATTTTTTGACCATGAACCACGTATTTGTCTCCGACTCTTTCAGCAAAGGTTTGGATGCTGGTTGTATCGCTTCCAGCGGTAGGTTCAGTGATGCCGAATGCTTGCAGGCGAAGTTCGCCGCTCGCGATTTTAGGAAGATATCTTCGTTTCTGGTCCTCATTCCCATGGCGGAGAAGAGCGCCCATGGTATACATTTGGGCGTGGCAGGCACCTGAGTTGCCTCCTGAGCGATTGATCTCTTCTAAAATGATGCAAGCTTCCGTCATACCTAGTCCAGCACCGCCGTATTCTTCAGGAATTAATACAGATAACCATCCCTCTTCAGTTAGCGCTTGGACAAAGGCGGTAGGATAGGCATCTTTTTCATCAGTTTCCCGCCAGTAATCTTCTGGAAAGCGCTCACATAAAGCTCGAACGCTTTTCCGAATCATTTCGTGTTCTGTGTTTTCTACTAGTTTTGTATTTGACATTTTTATATACCTCCAAGTTATTTTCATTTTTCTAACAAAAACTGCCCGCCGACAGTTATATCGATTTTTCCGAGAGTATTTCTGGCTTATCTGAGAGTATCGGGTCCAATCGAGAGTAAGGTATGCTTATCCGAGAGTATTTCCGCCTTATACGAGAGTAACGCACCCTCATCCGAGAGTATTTCCGCCTTATCCGAGAGTAACCCCAACCCAGAGCCTAGGGCCACCCGTTAACGCCCTTTCCACTCCGGAGCCCGCTTTTCATTAAAGGCATAAATGCCTTCTAGCCGGTCCTCAGAGTTCGCACATCTATAGTAAGCTTCTAATTCTAAGACAATACCCGTGGCCAAATCTGTTTCAGTCCCTTTATTAACCGCTTTCTTCAAGGCTTTTAGAGAAAGCGGTGCGTTCATAGCAATGGTTTCAGCTAATTTAATAGTTTCCGCCAATAGGGATTCACTTTCAAAGACATGATTAATTAGTCCCCACTGCTTACCTTCTTCTGCTGTAATCCGTTTTCCGGTATACAAGATTTCCTTCGCTAACCCAATTGGTAGAATGCGAGGAAGCAATTGAGAACCGCCGATGCCAGGAATTAATCCTAGTTTCGCCTCCGGCAGCCCGAGTCCAACACCCTCTGCTGCGGTTCGAATGTCACAGCTAAGAGATATTTCAAGGCCGCCTCCTAGTGCATAACCATTAATGGCAACAATCACCGGATACGGGAATTCGCGGATACACTCGGTTACTTTTTCAAAATAGTCATGCTGTTTCTTCCAGTCCTTCTGGGACATGCCATTCCGCTCTTTTAGGTCGGCCCCCACACAAAAGCTCTTAGTACCTGAACCAGTAAGCACCAAAACGCGGACCGATTCATCGTATTTAAGTTCCTCAAAAGCTTCGATTAATTCCAACGCCATTTTTGTATTCATTGCGTTCATGGATTCCGGACGGTTCAGGGTTAAAACGGCGATTCCTTGATGGCTCTCGGCCCGTTCTAATTTGATAGTTTCATAGGTTTTGACTAGCATATATGCTCATCCCCTTAACATAAAGAACTTGTTGTTTTATTTGGTACAGGGTACAAACGTGAGCTTTTCCCTGCTTTTGCGACTTGTCCTGGCAAGTCATGTTCCAGTAATTCCCCGAGACGATGAGAAGCTTCGATTAAACCATCAAGATCAATAGAAGTGCGGACGCCCATTTCTTCTAACATATGAACCACATCCTCGGTGCAAACATTACCTGTTGCACCAGGAGCAAATGGACAGCCGCCAATCCCGCCTAAGGATGCGTCGAAAACTGTGATTCCTGCCTCTAAACCGGCAAGGATATTAGAAAGACCCATCCCCCTTGTATTATGGAAGTGGCATCCAAATTCAACATTCTTCCATTCATTCACGACTTCCTTCGTCAATTGATAGACCTGCTTCGGATTGGCCATTCCTGTTGTATCTGCTAGTGTAATTCTTTTGATGTTATGTAAGAGAAGTTGTTCAATCAGATCCATGATGCGGTGTCGCGGAACTGGACCTTCAAAAGGACAGCCAAATGAGGTAGCAACTGTAACGTTAAGGTTAATCTCGTTATCTGATGCAAATTGCGATAAATACTTGAAGTTTTCCAATGACTGTTCGGTGGTCTGCCGAACATTTTGTTCGTTATGGGTATTACTTGCTGAAAAAACATAATTGACAGACTTTACGCCTGTTTGTTTAGCTAGCTCGAGCCCCTTCAAATTAGGTACAAGAGCGATCAGGCTGAGCTCAGGGTATGACTTTAGATGCTCATAAAATGCAGCCGTATTGGCCATTTGCGGGACGAGTTTTGGATGGACGAATGAACCAAATTCAATTTCGGATACATTCGCCTTCTGCAATAATGAAAAAATCTCCACTTTCTCATCCACCGTTAATACTTTTGACTCTAACTGAAGCCCATCCCGTAAGCCTACTTCGTAAATCGTGACTTGATCAGGCAATTTCATCGTATGGTTCCTCCATTAAGGAAAATGATGTTTTTCTATATAAATAGGATACTGTATCCAAAATACAATTTCAATAGTTTTTCGAATATTCATAAACTTATTTCTCTTTTCTCAAAAAAACAAGGCTGCCGATCTTAACAGTCAGCGCCTTGTACATGATTTTGCTCAAAAAATTGCTGTTTTCCTATTTTGTACCAGTCATTTCCCTCACGATCAATGATGACCACGGCAGGAAAGTTTTTGATGGTTAATTTATAAATCGCTTCTGGGCCCAGGTCTTCGTAAGCGACCACATCTACAGATTGAATGGTTCTGGCAATCAATGCTCCCGAACCGCCGATGGCAGCAAAATAAACGGCTTTATTTTTCTTCATCGATTCAATCACTTCTTCACTGCGGTAGCCTTTTCCAATCATTCCTTTTAAACCGAGATCCAATAAGACGGGAGTATATTTGTCCATCCGGCCGCTGGTGGTCGGACCGGCTGAACCTATCACAGCTCCTGGCTTGGCAGGAGTCGGACCGACATAATAAATCGTTTGTCCGGCAACATCAAAAGGTAATTCTTCCCCTTTTTGCAGTGCCTCGTGCATTCTTTTATGGGCAGCATCCCTGGCTGTATAAATGGTTCCGCTTAATAATACTCGATCGCCCGCTTTTAATTTTAATAACTCTTGTTCCGATATTGGATTGGTGATGTGAATAGCTGACACTGATGCTCCCCCCTAAATTCTGACCTCTTTATGCCTGCTAGCATGGCAGTTTAAATTTACAGCAACGGGCAGGGCGGCAATATGGCATGGTTCAATCTCTATTTTTACATCAAGAGCCGTTGTATTCCCGCCCATCCCCTGCGGCCCAATGCCAAGCTCATTAATTTTTACCATCAATTCCTTTTCAAGCTCTGCGATTTCCGGTCGTTCACTGCGATGACCAATTGGCCTAAATAACGACTTCTTCGCTAAATAGGCACAGCGCTCGAAATTCCCGCCGATTCCGACTCCGACAACTAACGGCGGGCAGGCATTCGGTCCTGCTTGGGCGACGATGCCTAAAATATAGTCCTTGATTCCGTCTAAGCCGTCTGCAGGCTTCAGCATCTTTAAGGCACTCATATTTTCACTTCCGCCGCCCTTGGCCGACATATGGATGACCAGATCCTCACCCGGTACCAATTCAATATGAATAATCGATGGGGTATTATAGCCCTTACTCTTCTCCCTAGTGATTGGATGGTCAACAATTGAGTGTCTTAAATAACCCTCTTCGTAGCCTTTCTTAACCCCTTCATTAATTGCATCGTAGAGACTGCCGCCGCTAATGTGGCAATCCTGGCCGACTTCGACAATAAAAACGGAAACTCCTGTATCCTGACACATCGGCACACGCTCGGACCTAGCGATATCAGCATTCAGCAGCAATTGTTCTAAAATGTCTTTCCCCGTTTCGGAGGTTTCTTTTTTCAAGGCAGCTTGAAAGGCTTGAATCACATCCTGGCCCAGTTCAAAATTGGCCTCTTGGCACATGTTGGCCACCTGATTGACAATCTCTTCATAAAAAATCGTTCGCACAGCCATCTTCCCCTTTATGTTAAAAAAGTTAGGTCATTTCACTCACGGTTTCTTGCCTGAATTCAATGGTTTTCCCTTTAATAAAAAGGTTTCCTTCCCATTGTATCTGTTCCTCTCTTACATTCTGAAGGATATGGGCCCCTCTGCTTTCTTTCCTCATCGCACCGGCAAACGCGGCTGCCCATGCTGCCCGGACTTTATCTTGGAGCTGAAGTGCTGTGACTCCTTTTTCCTTATTTAATTCTGCCGCCAGCCGGTCTAGTTCTTTTTCCGCCTGCTGTAAGGAATTAGTGGTTCTTTCGATTCCAACAAGGTTCCACATGATCTCTTTCAGTCGCTGTGTTACCTCCAACTCTTTTCCATTAGGTAAAGTGTTTTCCCCAAAAGTAGGAATTTCGACCGCTTTTGGAACAGGTACATCTTCTCGAGCCGCCATCGTGCCGGTCCGGTGCCCAAACACAAGTGCTTCTGTCAGGGAACCTCCTCCAAGCCGATTCGCCCCGTGGAGTCCGCCGGTTGTTTCCCCGCAGGCATATAATCCTTGTAAACTCGTTCTGCCCCATTCATCCACTTTAATCCCGCCCATGCAATAATGCTGAACCGGGTACATTTTCCACTCCCCTTGATGTCCTTTTTTAACAAGCCGATATACATATGGACTGTCCTTCGCTAAATCCTCATCAGAAACATTAGATAAGTCAAGGTACACATCGTTTTGCTTGAACATTTCATAGCTTAGAATATCTCGTGTTTCCAGCTCTTTTCTTGGAAAATCCGCCATAAAACGTTCAGAAGCGTTATTTAAAAGGACGGCTCCTTTTCCAAAAATCCTAGTCATGACATCAACGTTCGCAGGATGCTTCAGCCGATACGGATAAAACTGGACAAATTCCATCCCGACAAGCTCGGCACCATGCCTCCACGCCATGCCAATCCCCTCTCCTGATACATCCTTTGGATTATCAGTAGACGCATAAAGCCCTCCGAATCCACCTGTTGCTAGTATCGTAGAAGGCGCATAAAAGGCATGTAATTCCGAAGCCTTTTCAACGACCACACCGATCACCACTTGGTCCACCTTGATTAAATCAATCAAGGCAGTCTGCTCGAACAATTCCACGCCGATCTCCAGCGCATATTGTCTTAATACCTTTGTGGTGTTTTTCCCAAGACCGTTTGCGGCATAAACCCTGCGCGGAAACGAGTGTCCGGGCGTACTGATTTTCCGCTCCCGTTCCAAGGGGATACAGAATTTACTCTCCAGTTCGTTGACCCTGACGGTACACTCCTCAGCTAGAATTCTCGCTAGGTTGGGATTTGATAGATTTCGGCCGCCACGAATAATATCTTCGAAAAAGGTTTCAGGCGAATCCCCTGTTGAAAAAATGGCTGATTGGACGCCATCTGAAATAACGGATGAACCGCCAAATCCCGCTTTCCCTTTGGTGATGATGGCAACACGTGCCCCTGCTTCCCTAGCCGCTATCGCTGCCGAAAGCGCCGCCTGGTCCCCGCCAATCACGATGACATCAACATTCATGGACATCTTTATATTCACTCCCAATTATAAGTTCGATATGAAATAGTGATATCCTCCATTACTGCTGTAAATGGCTGATTTCCTGTTTCCTCAGCCATTCCCTCGTGCTGATTGAATCTAATTTAAAAATCGCTTCGACCTCTTCTTCAGGATGTTCTAACTTTTCAGCAGTCATCATGATAAACTTCTGGATTAGTTCCTCTTTTGTGGCCATTTTTTCAGGGTCGCCCTTTGGATAATCGGTTGCTTGTTCAAAAATCTTCCCGTTTGTAAGAGCAATTTCGACTTTAGCGCCCCATTTTTCCGGATAGGCTTCCTCATAATAGGCATCGACGACTACGTCTACTTTTTCCAAAAGATTTAAAATCTCGGAATCTTGTAAGCTCTCATTCGTAAAATCCCGTAACGAAGCGGAGCCCTTTACTGCGGCCAAAGCAGCGCAAAACTGACTGCTGAATTTACAGGCGTAGATACTGTCAGGGTTTGGTTTGTCGGTAATATTCAGGACGGTTTGATAGGTCTTAATCGTGATTCTATCTATCTGTTGATACGCAATGGAATGTTCATTCATGATGTCGAGGATACAATCGATGGCTGGATGGGTATGGCGACATGATGCATGGATCTTAAAGCTGTTCTCGATGATCTTCCATTCATGTCCGAGATTCTTCGTGATTTTCGATGGGTCTGCCGATTCAGCCATCGCTTCAAAGAACCCTCTTTTTCCCTCTAAAATTTTTGTTGCTCCCGTGAAGTTCTTTTTGGCAAGCAGGGCGGCGAGTGTCCCGTTGTAGGCTGCTTTAGCGGTGTGCAATTGTTTTGTGTTGGCCCCGTCTTCGATAAATTCCCACAGTCCTGCCGCTTGGCTGCCGGCATTTCCGAGGGCATGCATCGTTTGCTCCACATTTAAGTTTACTAGCTTCGCTACCGCAGCGGCGGAGCCAAATGTGCCGCATGTGGCGGTATTATGCCAGAAATAATAGTGTGATGGAGACACAGCCTCGCCAATTCGGTAACAGACTTCATAGCCGACGGCGACTGCTGTAATCAATTCTTTTCCGCTTAGGTCATAGGCTTCTGCTGCGGCAACGGCTGCCGGAATGACCACAGTGCCGGCATGAATAATCGAAGATTTATGGATATCGTCGAGCTCCACAATATGGCTGGAGGCGGCATTGACCAGCACTGCATTGCCTAGTGAGGATTTTCCTCCCGTGACGAGACTTGCTTGTTCATGACCGCCCCATTCTTCGACAAGCTCCTTTACCGCTTGAATTGGCGGCATGTCTTTTCCAGCGATGGCAGAGCCATACCAATCTAGGATACAGATTTTCGTAAACTCCACGACATGTTCAGGTAAATCTTCAAAACTCGTTTGGCACACATATTCAGCTAATCTTTTTGATAATGTCATTTTACATCCCTCACATTCTTATTTTGGATATTGGATACAATTTTATCGAAAAAAGAGAGAACTATTTTTTTCCCTCTTCTTTTAATCTCTTTACTAACATATTGCCGGTGCGCGAAATATGGTTGGAAACGAGATTCGCTGCCGTTTCCTTATCTCTGTTTAACACGGCATTTAAGATACTTCTGTGTTCCACATTCGATGTATCTTTTTGGCCTTTTAAAATATGAGGAGTTTGCTGCGGCAGACCATTCCATAAGGTGCTAATAAAGGAATTGAGCCGCTCCCAGCTGCTCCGCTTCATTAATAGACGATGAAATTCAATATTGTGACGGATAAAATCATCCACATCTTCGCTCGCTTCCATATGCTCTACCAAGGTAATTAATTGCTGGTGGTCTTCATCCGTTAAATGCTCCACACTTTGGTATACAGCCATTTTTTCCAATTCCGTTCGGAGTGCATATATCTCTTCAATATCCCCTACTTCAATCGACTTTACCACTGCCCCTTTATGCGGCTCAAGCTTGATCAGTCCTTCTGCTTCGAGTTTTTGCAGCGCTTCCCGGATTGGCATCCGGCTGACACCCATCGCATCGGCAAGATCCGATTGTTTAAGGCGTTGGCCTGGTTTTAACTCTCCTTTTAAAATGGCTTCGCGAATAATATTACATACTTTTAAATGCAATGTATCCCTGTTTTCTATCATAAGCTGATTTTTTTCAAGCATGTTTAAGTACCTCTCATTAACGCTATTTTAAAATAGGATACAGAATCCAATATAAATTGTCTATAGATTTGCAAATTTATCATAAATTTTCTTAAAGTAGTCCAAGCCAGTTCCACCAAGTAATCGCAATTAGAAGCACTACGACACTCATTAGACCCGTTAGCCACAATCCAGGCATGAGGAACTCCTTTTGCTGAATACGGCCAGAGCTGTAGACAATGATATTTGGTGTAGCTTCCACCACGAGAATATATCCGTGTAAACAAGCTATTGAGGCTGTCAAACAAATCAGCACAGGGTCTGCCCCTGCTTTCGTCGATAATCCGATAAAAATCGGGACAAGGGTGACGACTGCCGTTGAAACATTTGCCACTGCTAAATGAAGGATATGGGTAATCACCAGAATCGTGATGACGGCGACAACCGGTGAATGGAGAAAGTAGAGAATCCAATCGGAACTTAAACTATCTCCAATCAGCTTGGCTGCTCCTGACTTATTGAAAGCGTAGCCTAGAGACAGCGTTACCCCCATTAACAGGACGGTATCAAAATTGATTTTTACTAAATTGCCCCAACTGGTGAAGCCGATTCCCGGTAAGGCCATTAACACCACCCCAATCAGTGCAGGCACACTAGGGTGCAGCCCATGCAGGGGCTCGGTAAACCATAATGCCACGATAATGAATAGGATGGCTAAACACTTTTTCTCCTCAATATTTAACCGCCCTAATTCCTCCAGCTTATTTTCCAATTCTTGTTGTACATGCGGAAAGTGTTTCTCTTCTTCTGTTAAGGGGAAGCTTTTCAATAAAGTAAACCATAGTATTGGGATCATGATGAGCCAGATTGGGAAGGTATAGGTAAACCACTGAATATAGGTGATTTTAATCCCAACAAACTCTTTTAATAATTCAACCGTTAAAATATTCCCAATCGCAGCCGTCATCACCGCAGTACCACTGACTGTCCCGCCAAACGCCACGCCAAGAAGAATCATTTTTCTAAGATTCCCTTTTGCCTTCTCCCCGATAGTATCAAGTGACATTGTTGCAATCGGAAGCATCAGTTGTGCCCGAACCGCAGCCGCTGGGATAAAAAAGGATTGGATTTGTGGAATCAATAGAATGCTCGCCAAGAGCCCCTTAGCCGTACCTCCCCATTTCGATAAGAAAAGATAGGCAATTCTTTTGGTCAGTGTCGTATCATTGACCCCTTTTGCCAGCATCATCCCACCAATGATCAGAAATACAGCGGGTGAAGCAAATCCACTATAGACGACATCCGTTGTGACTACTCCGAATACGAGCATTAAGATTAATAAAGTAACCGCCGTTAAGCCAATCGGAATTGGCTCAAACGTCCAGTAAAACACACCTAGTACCAAACATGACAGCATCATTCTGGCTGATCCTGTATAGTTGGCGGGAAGGATGAAGTAGACTCCCGCCATCAACGCGATTCCAAGCAGCAATAGGATGATTTTTTTTACTTCTAGAGAAGACTTTTGCTTAGGCTTCGCTACAACATTTACTTTCACCCTTGTATTTGGGAAAGCCATAATTCTCTCCTTTTTTCTAAAGAAATACATAATCACCTTAGGAACCTAACCGCAGTTCCCTCGGTGATTTGTTTAGTATTGATTGGCGGTCTCTTTTGGCTGGCAGAGCTGGAAGAACGAAGTCAAATCCTCGACCTCTTCAAAGCGGTCGATAAGGTCAACGAGTTCATTTTTTGCCGCTGAACAGATGACTTTTCCAGTAACATCCAGAAATTTCTCTTTGATTTGTTCATCTGTCATTGGAGTATCCGCGCTTCCAACCGCATGTTCAACAAAAAGAGAGATTTCCCGGCCATCTGTTAACTTAACAGTTAAGTGGACCTGATCTTCTTTTATCTTCTCATCGATAACAAGCGTTATTTTGTCACGAAGATTTTTTACAGAAGGGTCGTTGACATATTCATCTGTGAATTCATAGACGCCTGCCTTCAGATTAAAGAACCCGGCTGCGACACAGTGATAGACACTGAACTTTCCTTCCAGCCCCGTCGTAATGGCCGTTTTGCCAGTCAGTTCTTTCACAAGTGGATGGGCCGTGATAACGATTGACTCCACTTCTTCTGCTTGCAGTTTATGCTCCTTTTGGATTGTTATAATGGCATCAATGGCTGGATGGGTAACGATTCCGCTGGCAAAAGGCTTGTAGCTGTTTTTCTCTACTTCCCATTTTTCGCCCCATTGTTCGGTAATGAGCTCTGCTTTATTCTCTTCAGATAAGACATTCAGGAATCCACGCTCTGCTTCAAGAGGTTTTTTGGAGGCGGTAAAACCTTGAGCGCCCACAAGTGCTGCTAATAACCCATTCATTGCCGCTTTTCCCGGGTGATAAGGCTTTGTCATCGTGCCAAACATTTCGCGTAACCCAGTTGGATCGGTTGCTGCAATTCCCAGAGCATAAATCGTTTTTTCAATATCTAAGCCCATCAGCTTACAAATCGCTGCAGCGGCTCCAATTCCGCCCACACTGCCGGTAATATGCCAGCCGCGCCAGTAATGAGATGGATAGACACTTAAGGCAAGTCTTGCTTCGACCTCGCAGCCAATGATAAACGCTTCAAGAACATCCTTGCCGGTTTTCTTTTGCTGCTCGGCATAAGCGAGGATGGCCGGAAAAACAGGTGCTGATGGATGTAAAACAGTTTCTAGTAAGGTATCGTCAAAATCAAAGATATGCGAAGACATCCCATTTAATAGGCTCGCAAACAGGATATCGACTTTTTCATTTCTTCCCAGTACAGTTGCTTGCGGCTGACTGTCTGTGAGTTTTGATACGTTAAGCACCATATCCATCGATTCATGGTTGGCAGCGCCAATCGCCACTCCAAGCCAGTTTAATAGACTTCTTTTCGCTTCTCTGATCGCATTTTCATTAAAATCCTCGTAAGAAGTATTGGTAATATGTAAGGCTAGTTTTTCGGTTACCATTTGTGGTTCCTCCATCATTTTTCTTTTATAAAATTACTGACTCTAATAACGCTTTCGCTTTTTTATAAACCGGATAATCCACCAGCTTATTCCCGACCGCAATCGAGGCAACTCCTTGCTGCTCTGCGGCTTCAAAGGCATTGACAATTTCTAAAGCAGCTTCCATTTCCTTTTTGCTTGGCGAGAAAATTTCATGAATCGGCTGCAATTGCTTAGGATGGATGGTTAGCTTTGCCTTGAACCCAAGCCTCCTCGCCCTTTGAGACTCGTTAATGAGCCCCGCTTCATTTGCAAGATCAGGGTAAACCGAATCTATCGGACTGCTAATTCCGGCAGCTTTCGAGGCATTGACCACCTGCGACCTGGCATAAAGCAATTCTGTCCCGTCATCCGTTAGCTCGCAATCGACATCCAAGGAATAATCAATCGAGCCAAATGCTAATCTTTTAATCAAGTAATGCGCCGCCGCAATATCATAGGCAAAATGAATCCCTCTGGCAGTTTCAATTAATGGGATTACCGCAAAGGAATGAAGCTCTCTTTTCTGTCTTTCGAGACAAATAACAGCTGTTTCGCATAACGTCTTCATGCTAATGGAGCTTTCAGCCTTCGGTACCATGACCCCGCTGGCCCCGGCTTCAATGGCAGCTTCTAAATCCTCCCGCCAAAAATTCGTTGTCATATCATTGATTCTGATCAACACGTCTTTCTCCGGCTGGTTGTTTAAGAGAAAATGTTTCGCACGTTCTCTTGCCTCTTGTTTTTCAGAGATCGCTACGGCATCCTCCAAATCAAAAATGACACAATCAGCTACACTTACCAACGCTTTTTCAAACATTCTGGTGGAGGTTGCAGGAACAAATAAATAGGATCGCATCAATTCCATGAACTCCTTCCTTTAGGATATTGGATACACAGAAAAAGAACAGCTTACCCTGTCATATGAGTAAGCAGATCCTCTTTTCTTGGAGATCAGGCTATTTCGCCAAAACCAATGCTACCTGTGGGAAAATAATAACGATAGCAAGTGCTAGAACCATCAGAGCAAAGAATGGCAACACCCCTTTGACGACTTCTCCGACCTTTTCCCTCGTGATCCCACTGACGACGAATAGATTTAGCCCAACTGGAGGTGAAATCATCGCCAACTCCATATTTATTGTCATAATGATTGCAAAATGGATGACATTAATATCAAATAATGCTAGTACCGGTAATAAAATTGGCAGTGTAATTAAAATGATGGCAACGGATTCAAGGAACATACCCAAAATAAAGAACATAATATTGACACCAATCATAAAGATCCATTTATTTGATGTACTTGTTTCAATCCATGTCGCAAATGCCTGTGGTACCTGTTCCGTAGTTAGGAACATACCGAAGATCATTGCCGATGCAATAACTAGAAAAATCATTGACGTAATGTTAATAGATTCCTTCAGGACTTCTCTAAACTTAGGGAATGACAGTTCTCTGTAGATAAATATAGAAACGAATAATCCATAGAAACATGATACAAAGGCTGCCTCAGTCGGTGTGACGGCACCGGAATAGATTCCACCGAGAATAAGGACCGGCAGGAAAAAGCCCCAAGAAGCTTTTGCAGTCTTTCTCCATCTTTCCTCCATCGACTGTTTTGGCAATTTACCAAAGTTATGAACTCTAGCATGAATAATAGCAGAAATTAATAGAATTCCACCTAGCAATAATCCAGGGACGATTCCAGCTGAGAACAGTTTTCCAATTGATTCTTCAGCTACCGTGCCATAAATGATTAATGGGATCGAAGGTGGAATCAGAATTCCCAGCGTCCCTGATGCGGCTACAAGCCCCATTGCATATCTTTTACCATAACCTGCTTCCACCATCGCAGGAATCATAATACTTCCGACAGCCGCTGCTGTGGCCGGGCTTGAACCAGAAATGGCGGCAAAGATCATACAAGCAAGGATAGTGATGACAGCCAGCCCGCCGCGGATATGCCCTACCCATGATTTTAATGCCTCAATTAAATAGTGTGAGATACCGCCTTTTGACATAATAATCCCGGCAAATACAAAGCCCGGAATAGCCATTAAGGTGGCTGAGTTTAAGGAGTTAAACATTTTCTGGATAACGGTGTAAAGGGTAAAATCTGCCATTGATAAAGCGACGATGCTTGATAAGCCCAAACTAACGGCGATTGGTACGCGTATTAAGCAAAGGACTGCGAAAATTAAAAACAGTATTAAAACTGGATTCATACTCCTACCCCTTTCTCACCTGATGTTCCTTCCGTATTTTGCATCGATTCATATAACTGTTCAATCTCGCCGACAAGCTCTCTATGATCGCCTTTCGCCGCTCTGTAAGCCTTTACAAAAAAGTAAAACCCGAGAAGTCCCATTCCGATGGGAAGGACCAGATATGAAATCCAAATTGGAATACCGACATCAATTGTTTTAATTCCTTGTTCTTTTGATAGCGTTATTAATTCAATGGAAGAATAAGCAAGGTAGAAGGAATATCCACCGCCAATTATATTACTAATCGTTGCAACTATTCTTTTTAGACCCTTCGGAAGCACGTCAAATAATAATTCTACTTGAATATGCCGGTTGTCTTTCAGCGCAAGCCCAAAACCGATAAAAATAGACCATGTAAGCAGAAATTCAAATATTTCCGTAATCCATGATTCTGGTGCATTAAGAACATACCTTGTAAAAACTCCGTACAAACTTACGACTACTCCTCCAATAAATAGCACTCCTGCCAAACCTTCTTCGAGGTGATCAAGCCATTTAAAGAGTTTCTTCATAGAAATCAACTCCTTATTCCGTAGATTGTATCCAATATACAACTGGACCTTAATTTAAAATATACAAGATAGTTTTCAAAAAATAAACAGAAAATTTTTTTTATTTTATATTTTTTGTGTATTCCCAACATTTATTGTTTTTGTTATAGTGGAAATATCAGCATTTGTTGAGACAACTCGAGCGTAGATTGTATCCAAAATCCATTATAATTAGGAGGTTGAAGATGGAATTAGAAATAAGAAAAATTGTGACCATCTCGGAGGAGACCTTTATAGAAGGTTTCAAAAAAGCAGATAAGCCTGTTCGGGTAGCTGCTGCCTTAGCCGTCATTAAGAATCCTTATGCCGGCAAATATGTAGAGGATCTTCTTCCGCTCATCAAAGCCTGTTCTGAACAGCTCGGTGAACTATTGCCAAAGAAGGCAATGGAAGCTTTAGGTGTCACAGGAGATGAAGTTGAAGGTTATGGAAAAGGTGCACTGGTTGGACTTGATGGCGAAATTGAACACGGTTCTGCTATCATCCATACCCTAACGTTTGGAAATCCATTTCGTTCACTTTGTGGGAATGCCGAAACCCTTCTTCCTTCTGCCGAGAAAAGAGGTGCCGCTGGCAGCAGTCTAGACCTAGCGATTAAACACAAAATGGATGCAAAGATTCGCAGCCATCACATGACGTTTGAAACTAGGATTCCTGATGCACCTCGGAACGATGAAATTATCATCGCCGCTGTCGTTACTACGAGCGGACGTGCTCACCCGCGGATTGGCTCTTTACATAAAGAGCTTGAAGGAGTTTTTCCTTCATGATTCAGAAGATAGGTTTTATCGGGCTTGGTAAAATGGGCTTGCCTATGGCAAAAAACCTATTAAATAGCGGATTTACTGTTTACGGCAGTGATGTTAACGAAGCCGCTATCAATGAATTCCAGAGCTATGGCGGGAAACCGGGCTATGTTACTGATTGGATTCACCATGTACAAAGTATCATTCTTATGCTTCCTTCATCTAAGATCGTAAATCAAGTCATAGACCAAATTATTGACCATTACTCCTTAGATCAACACACTCACCAAGAACCATTAGTCATCATTGATATGAGCAGCTCATACCCTGATGAAACGAGAAGGAATTTTAAAAAATTAACAGAAAAAAATATTGAATTTATCGACGCACCCGTCAGCGGCGGGGTCAAGAAAGCAGTCACTGCTCAGTTAACCATCATGATCGGAGGACCGGTGGAATCATTTACTAGATGTAAGCGTTTGCTAGGTTCGATGGGCAGTAACCTCTTTCATGTTGGTCCAATTGGAAGCGGTCACTTAATCAAGGCCATTAATAACTATCTTTCTGCTACTCATCTATTAGCTAGCTGTGAGGCTGTTCAATTGCTTCAGAGGTTTGATGTTGAACCGGAGAAAGCTATTCATGTATTTAATCATAGTACAGGCCGAAGCGGTTCAACAGAGTATAAATTCCCATCCTTTATCTTACCGGAAAGTTTTGATTCTGGGTTTAGTCTGGAACTGTTAAGAAAAGATCTAGAAATGGCGAATGGACTATTTTTAAATGCGGAGGCGGCAACAAATCTGCCGCAGCTCGTGTTTGACAAATTCCATGAAGCAAGTGTTGCACTAGATAAGGATGCGGACCATACAGAAATCTATCAATTTGTATCAAGTTATTTATTAAGGGGGAAATCAAATGAAAAAGATTCAGAAACTATTAGTAGTAGCAGTAACACTTCTGTTGGTATTTAGCCTTGCAGCCTGCGGCTCTTCCTCAAAAGAAACAAGCAGCAGCAAATCTTCAAGCGGTGAAAAGGCCAAATCTGGTGATGACATTCAAGAATTGACAATCAAAATCTCCCACGTTGTAGCGGAGAACACACCTAAGCAATCCGGTGCCCTTGCGATGAAGGAATATATTGAAAAAGAATCCGGCGGTAAAATCAAGGTTCAGGTTTATCCAAACAGCCAGCTGTTCGGTGATAAAGATGAATATCAGAATTTAGTAGCCAATAACGTCCAGTTCATTATTCCAGATATGTCCAAAATGGTAGGTAACGACCCTGGCTTTAACGTCCCTGCGATGCCTTTCTTGTTTAAAGATGATGCAGCTGCAGAAGCTTTCTGGGATGGCGCAAAAGGACAAGAGATCTTTAAACGCTTAGAAAAGGACGGCGTGCTTGGTCTAGCCATGTGGCCAAATGGCGCTAAACACATGACAAATAACAAGAAAGCCATTTCGAAACCGGAAGACTTAAAAGGCTTAAAGATTCGGACTCAAGGCGGACAGTTGCTTGAAGAAATTTACGGCAAGCTTAATGCTGGTTCCGTATCCATTCCATTCAACGAGCTTTACACTGCCCTCCAGCAAGGTACGGTTGATGGCGAAGAAAACACTTTTAGTAATATCGAATCAAAGAAATTCGACGAAGTACAGAAGTATACAACTGTAATGGGTCATACTCGAGTTGACTACGCTTTATTAACCAATACGAAATTCTGGGACGGCCTGAACGATAAAACGAAAGCCATTGTTCAAAAAGGTGTGGAAGCAGGAACAAAGGTTGCGCGTGATTCTGCGGAAAAATTAAATGAAGATGCATTGAAAAAACTAAAAGATCGCGGCCAAACCAAGATTAATGAGCTTTCACCAGCTGAAATTGAAGCATTTAAGAAAGAACTTCAGCCAGTCTATGATGAATGGGCTAAGAAAATCGGCGAAGATATCATTAAGGATGCAGAAAGCAAGAATAAATAATAGTTAGTGCAAGCCCCTAATCTATGTGGTTTTTATAGATTAGGGGTTTTTGTTTGGAATGGATGCTTTGCGACAGTTAGAGGGCAATTATATGACAGTTGGACCTCCTTATGCGACAGTTGGCGCTTGCTTTACGACAGTTTGCCCCCACCCTTTCCGACAGTTGGCGCTCCCTATCCGGTATGCTCATGACATTAGACCAAAAATTAATATGAGGCTGCCCAATGTCGTTAACGAATAACGCACATTGAGACAGCCTCACTTTTCAAATTATGATATTAAGACACTGAACAAACTTCTTTCAACCGACTGCAAATAGCTTCTCCAACCTCATTGGTAGAGGATGTGCCGCCAATATCCGGAGTTTTAATTCCCTCGTTGGTAACATCTTCGATCGCATCCAAAAGCTTTTGGCCCAGTTCTTGCTCGCCAAAGTGATCGAGCATCATCTTCGCAGTCCACACCTGACCGATTGGATTGGCAATTCCTTTACCATAAATATCTGGCGCTGAACCATGAACAGGCTCGAACATGGATGGGTACTTTCCATTTAAATTTATATTGGCAGCAGGCGCAATCCCG
The DNA here is from genome assembly GCF_058323225.1 of Neobacillus sp. PVCKKU3. NCBI lineage: Bacteria > Bacillati > Bacillota > Bacilli > Caryophanales > Bacillaceae > Neobacillus > Neobacillus sp. PVCKKU3. Next base: position 52,595 of record NZ_JBLVQN010000020.1, on the reverse strand, counting down.
ATACTTCCCATGATCGCTCCGCCAATATCCGTTAAAATATCCCCGAATAGATTACTAGCGACAATCACGTCAAAAATTTGCGGTCTTGTCACGAAAAAGGCTGCGAGCGCATCGATATGATAGGAAGCAGTTTGAATATCCGCATAATCTGTTTTTACTTCATTGAAGACCTCATCCCAAAACGGCATCGAATGGACAATCCCGTTTGATTTTGTTGCCGATGTGACATGGCCTCTTCTCTGTTTCGCCAGTTCAAATGCATAACGCATGGCCCGTTCCGTACCTTTTCTAGTGAAAACCGCATTTTGGATGGCGACTTCATCTTCCCCTTGATGGATCCTTCCGCCAACTTCACTATATTCACCCTCACTATTTTCCCTGACAACGATTAAATCAAAGTCATTTGGATTAACTAAAGGTGATTTCAATCCTTTAAAAAATTTGGCTGGGCGAATATTAATCGATTGCTCAAATTCTCTGCGAATCTTAATTAATAAACCCCATAAAGAAACATGATCTGCAACAACCTGAGGGTTTCCAATTGCCCCCAGGAAAATAGCATCAAAGTTTTTCAAGATATCTAGTCCGTTATCTGGCATCATTTTTCCATGCTCTAGGTAGTAATCACAGCTCCATGGAAATTCTTTGTACTCAAATTTCAAACCGCCATGAATTTCAGCCACTGTATCTAGAACTTTTGTTGCAACCGGCACTACTTCTTTCCCAATTCCATCCCCTGGAATAACAGCAATTTCTAGTTTCTTCATATTATATACCTACTTCCTTATTTGCATTTTTATTGTAATTTTCATACTTGGCTATTTCCTGTTCATACAAATCTTGACCGTGCGCATCATAGGCAACCAATAATGGGAAATCTTCCACCTCAAGCCGTCTGATTGCTTCTGGCCCTAAATCCTCATAGGCCACTACCTCAACTGATGTTACCCGTCTGCTTAAAATCGTAGAGAGCCCGCCGACGGCAGCAAAGGAAATGGCTCCATATTGCTTACACGCTTCTTTGACCATTTCTCTTCTTGGCCCTTTACCAATCGTTCCTTTTACCCCATATTCATACATGGCAGGAGCATAAGGGTCCATCCGATAAGCGGTTGTCGGAGCCACCGGCCCAATAATTTGCCCCGGTTTTGGCGGACACGGACCGGCATAGAAAATGACTTCGCCCCTTAAATCAACTGGCAAGGACTGGCCTGCTTCAAGCAGGTCTACCATTCTTTTATGGGCGGCGTCACGGGCCATATAGATGGTCCCTGTTAAAAGAACCTGGTCCCCTATCTGCAACATTTGGATATCTTCATCTGTCAGCGGTGTTTTTAACCGGTATTCTGCCATTAAAATCCCCTCCTATAACACAGCCGTCTTTTTACGGGCAGCATGACATTGAATATTTACCGCTACCGGCAGGGCGGTTATATGACAGGCATATGTTTCAATTGGCACCCATAGCGCCGTACTAGTCCCGCCTAACCCTTGCGGCCCTATTCCTGTGTTGTTAATTTCCTCGAGGAGTTCTTTTTCCAGCTGAGCAATATGCGGTTCATGATGATGAACACCGATTTCCCGCAAAACGGCATGTTTCGCCAGTGAGGTTACTTTATCAAAGCTTCCGCCGATGCCAACTCCGACGACGACAGGCGGACAGGCCTTCCCGCCTGCTTCCTTAATCGTTTGTAAAACAAAATTTTTAACCCCTTGCATCCCTTCACCAGGAAGCAAGAATTTCATCGCACTCATATTTTCACTGCCCCCGCCTTTAGGTAGGACCGTGAATTTTATTTGGTCTCCGGGAACGATGTCAGTATGTACAACAGCCGGTGTATTGTCCCCAGTATTCACGCGAATGAGCGGGTCCCCAACAACTGATTTTCTCAGATAACCCTCTCGATATCCGGTGCGAACACCTTCTTGAATCGCATCCAAATAGTTCCCGCCTGTTATATGGACATCTTGACCTACCTCTACAAACACAACGGCCATCCCAGTATCATGACAATACGGCATGTGATTGACCTTAGCTTCTTCGGCATTTTCCAGAAGCTGCTGAAGAATGGTTTTCCCAATGGGGGAAGCTTCTGTCTTCTCAGCCCTTCTAAATCCCGCTAATACATCTTCAGGCAGGTAATAGCAGGCCTCCCAGCAAAGCTTGGCAACGGTTTCAACAATCTGATCTACATGAACGATTCGCAAAAATTATCTCTCCTCAAGTTGTTCAATTACATGAACGATGTTTTTTAGGTCCTCTTGCGTATGCTCTCTCAATCTATCAACTGCTCTTTTTGGATTTCTCTCTTTAATCGCTAGGTAGATATCCCTATGTCCTTTTAAAATCTCATAAGCGCGGTCTTCCCCTTGGATGTTTAAAACACGGTAATAATGGATTAAGCCATTTAAACCTTCTACAAGCATCTTTAATCTTGTATTCCCGCTATACTGGATAATTTGTTCATGGAAATGGGCATTACACGCTACTATAGTTTCAGGCTTATCTTCATTTATTGCTTGCTCTGTTTCTTCTAACGTTTTTTCCAACTCCTGCAGCTGCTCCTTTGTTGCTCGTTCCGCTGTTAGTTCAACAGCAGTGGATTCAAGGGAAATCCTGCATTCGTAAATATCCCGTACATCCTGTAAATTTGGTTTGTAGACGGATATTTGTGACTTTAGATCCATTACCAGCAGCCCCTCAATTACCAGTGCCCGAATCGCTTCCCTAACCGGACTGCGGCTAGTATTATAAAACGTTGCAATTTGTGCTTCATACAAGCGATCGCCAGGTTTATATGTACCATTGAAGATGCTTTCTTTTATCGATTGTTGAATTTGTTGATAATAAGGTAACGGCTTTTGCAATGGATTGCATTCCAACATTTGCACACCTCTTTTCCACTTTTAAATTCGTTTTGATTTTTGTGTCGACAGTCGAGTGTTATGTATTTATTATAATTAAAAAATTCAGATATTTCAAATCTAAATTTTCATTTACTGGCATGTTTTAGGCTTTTTCATCCAAAAAACAAGCGGTCAAATAAAAGTTTTACAAGTATTACGTATTCGTGAAAACATTTTTGTAGGTTTGCTTCATTTTTTTCAAACAGATTAGTATTAGGCAACTTTTGTATATCTCCATTTTTTAAAACATAGTTGTTTTATTAACCTTAAAAACTTCAATCAAAATAATAGGTTGTTACTTTTTAAGGTAGAAATGGAGGTAATCAATGAAATCTTTTATGAGAAGGAAGTCAATTGAACATTTACAAGAGGAAAGTACGAATAGTGCAGGGCTCCAACGGATCTTAGGATTATGGCAGCTGACAGCCATCGGGTTAGGAGGAATCATTGGTGTAGGAATCTTCGTTCTAACTGGAGTCGCAGCTGCAGAACATGCTGGACCTGCGGTAATCCTATCATTTATTATCGCGGGGCTAGCCAGTGCGGCAGCGGCATTATGCTATGCAGAATTCGCCGGTTTAATTCCGGTAGCAGGCAGTGCTTACACCTATAGTTATGCTGTGCTGGGAGAAGGTGCGGCGTGGCTGATTGGCTGGGATTTATTGCTTGAATATACCCTGGTCATTGCAGTAGTGGCGATTGGATGGTCAGGGTATATGCAAGAAATATTGCAGCAGATCGGCATCCATATGCCAGTCTGGGCACAAGGCGCCCCTGGAACCGGTGCCGGCCATAAAATCGACCTGATTGCCATGATCATCAGTTTAGCCATTGCCGGGCTGCTTACCCTTGGGATGAAATGGGGGGCACGGTTTAACAACTTGATGGTCATCATTAAGTTAAGCATAGTGGTTGTTGTCATTGCAATTGGCAGTTTTTATGTTAATTCTGCAAACTGGCACCCGTTTATGCCGTTTGGGTTTCATGGCGTGATGGGCGGTGCAGCACTGGTATTCTTTGCTGTATTTGGATATGACACATTAACTACGGCCGCAGAGGAAGCGAAAAATCCGCAGCGTGACTTGCCGCGGGCGGTGGTCTTGTCCTTGACGATTGCACTCTGTCTTTATATAGGCATGTCCCTCGTCATTACTGGGATGGCTCCATACGAAACGCTGGGGAATGCAGCTCCGATTGCAAAGGCCTTTAGTCAGGTTGGATTGAATTGGATTACCCTGATTATTTCTGCAGCAGCAATTGCCGGGATTTTATCGGTCCTATTTTCCTTTATGCTTGCAGGTTCACGCATCTGGTTTGCGATGAGCCGGGATGGTTTGCTGCCAAACTGGTTTGCGAAGGTTCATTCTAAATATAAGACCCCCTACCGCCCTACACTGATTATTGGTGTGGTAACTGCAGTAGTTTCAGGGTTAACCCCCATTAATGAGGTCGCAGAACTTGTTAACATCGGAACTCTATCAGCCTTTATCCTAATTTGTGCTTCCATCATGGTGCTGCGAATCAAGCAGCCTAATTTGGAAAGACGATTTAAAACGCCGTTTGTTCCATTTGTCCCGATCATCGGAATTGGTTTTTCTGTTTATCTGATTATCAGTCTGCCATCAATCACTTGGATACGATTTGTAATTTGGATGCTGGTGGGATTTGTTATTTATTTTATTTACGGTAAACGGAAGAGCAATCTTTCGAAAAATTAACCTTGAGCGGAGCTGCTTCGGCGGCTCCGCTTTTTTTAGGTGTACAAAATTCACCAGTAATAAGGTTATAAACCTTAAAGAAGCTGATCTAAAAGCACGCAATATGCTTTTAAATCAGCTTCTTTCCACTATCTAACGTGGCCATTTCCGGTCATAATATATTTCGTCGTGGTCAATTCAGCCAATCCCATCGGTCCGCGGGCATGCAGCTTTTGGGTAGAGATTCCGATTTCCGCCCCAAGCCCAAGTGCCCCGCCGTCCGTAAATCTGGTAGAAGCATTATGATAGATTGCTGCTGCATCCACTAAGTCCATAAACTTCTTAGCAGTTTTACAGTTTTCAGTAATAATTGCTTCCGAGTGTTTAGTTCCATACTTATCGATATGTTCAATCGCTTCTTCCACACTGGTCACTGTCTTTACGGCAAGATCCAAACTCAAATATTCTGTTGCCCAGTCCTCTTCGTTTGCCAACTCAGCCCCAGGAATGACACCAGTGGCTTTTTTATCAGCATGGACAGTAATATTGTGATCTTTCAACGTTTCCATCAACGCAAGTTTATTGATCTCCAGCCATTCTTGGTGAATAATCGCCGTTTCCACCGCATTACATACAGCAGGACGATCGGTTTTTGCATTCACCAGTATGTTCAGCGCCTTCTCCACATCCGCGTCCCGGTCAATATATAGGTGACAGTTGCCCACTCCCGTTTCCAAAATAGGTACTGTCGCTTCATTAACAACTGAATAGATGAGCGAAGCCCCGCCTCTTGGAATTAACACATCTATATGCTCTTTCATCGTAAACAGCTGCTGAGTGGCGGTGCGGTCCGTACTCTCAATCAGTTGAACCGCCTCTTTCGGGATCGCCGTCTTATCCAGCGTTTCCTGAATCACTTTAAAAATAGCTTTATTTGAAAAGATTGCTGATGAACCACCCTTCAGAAGAATCGCATTTCCGGATTTCAAAGCAAGGCCTGTTGCATCAACAGTCACATTCGGCCGTGCCTCATAGATCATACCGATAACTCCCAAAGGGACACGTACTTTTTTAACAAAGAGCCCATTATCAAGTGTCCGTTCGGAAAGGGTATCGCCAACAGGATCTGATAGCTTGGCGACCTCCCGCAGTCCTCTAGTAAAATCAAAAACTCGTTCTCTTGTTAAGGTAAGCCGGTCCAAATAGGCCTCACTATACCCTTCGATTCTTCCATATTTTAAATCGATTTGATTGGCTTTCAATATTTCCTCGGCATTCGCTTCGAGCTGATCTGCTAACAGATTGAGGGCATGATTTTTTTCTTCTGTCGATAAGATGCCTAACCTTTTGGCTGCCTTTTTCGCCTTGATTGCCTGAATTTCAATTTTTGTAGAATCCTCTCTTAAAAGAACCATCAAATCCCTCCTATTGAATAAAATGAAACTTATCCGCCTGTTTTCGAAACCATTTCACGTTTGATAAAATAGGTCCCCGTAGCTTTTTGATGGACGGCATCTTTTAAAATATTGGGAGTCCCTGCTTTCCCTAAAAAGGAAAGGATTCCGGATGCCATGGCGATCTTAAAGGCATCGATTTTCGATTTCATTCCGCCTGTTCCAACAGAGCTTCCAGAGCCGCCGGCTGCTTCTTCGATTTTCATGGTAATTTCATGAACGTGTTCCAGCCGAACAGCGTGGCTCATCTGGCGAGGATCGCCATTATACATTCCATCAATATCCGAAAGAATAATTAACATATCGGCATCAATGAGTCCTGCTATCTTGGCGGAAAGAACATCATTATTTCCAAACTTTAAGCGATTGACTGTCACCGTATCGTTTTCATTTATTATTGGAACAATTCCGCGATTAAGTAAGACATTTATTGTATTTCTGGCATTATTATGACGGTTTTCGTCCGATAAATCCTCTCTAGTGATGAGGATTTGTGAAGCAACATAGCCGTGGGATAGAAATAACTCAGAATAGATTTCCATCAATAGGCTCTGGCCAATCGAGGCGGATGCTTGCTTTTCCGGCAGCCCGCTCGGTGGTTCAGTAAAACCAAGTTTTCGATAGCCCGCTGCTACGGCACCAGATGAAACAAGCAGCACCTCATGGCCTTCATCCTTTAATTGCACAACTTCTTCCACCAATTTTTCCAATTTCCTGCGGCTAATTTCACCACGAAGGCTTGTGAGTGAGCTGCTGCTAATTTTGACAACAACTCTCTTTTTAAAGCCTGAGGTCATCCAATCACTCCTATTTGGCGTCTTTGATAGTGGCTGTTCATTTCCTGGGAACGTTTTGCTGCTTCTTTAACAGCTTGCATAATAGCCCTTCCTCCTCCATACTTCTCCAATGCCTCCAATCCGGCAGCCGTGGTGCCATTCGGAGATGTCACTTTTTCTCTTAGCTCTGCCGGCGTATCCGTTTCCTGCATCATCATTTTTGCGGCACCCAAAATGGTTTGTGCACTTATTTGCCTAACTGTAGCGGTATCAAGGCCGCACTCTTTTCCTGCCTTTTCCATATGTTCTATTAAGTAATAAAAATAAGCAGGCCCACTCCCAGCGATCCCTGTAAAGATATCCATTTTATCTTCCTCAATGAGATAAACGGTCCCCAAACAGGTTAATAATTCCATCACCATCGTCACAACATTCTTTGAAGCATATTTTCCTGGACAAATGGCTGTTGCCGACTCACCAATCATGCTTGATGTATTGGGCATGATCCTAACAACAGGCAGCCCTTCCGGAAAATGTCTCTCGATACAGTTCGTCGGAATCCCCGCGGCAACAGATAGAATGACCTGATTAGGCTTAAGTTTTTTTGAAAGGACTTGTAACGAGGATTCTACATCTTTGGGCTTCATCGCTAAAATAATGATGTCAATGTTATCAAAGTTTAACTCTTCCCTGCTTATTCCCTTTATACCGTAAGTATCCTGAAGCTCCTGCAAACGTTTATGATTTCTTCGATTGGTAACCATTATTTGCTCGGAAGGAATTTTACCAGTACTTACCACACCTGAAATCATGGCTTCTGCCATGGAACCAGCCCCTAAAAAAGCTACCGTTTGATTGGTTAACATCACATTCCTCCTATTTAAGGTTGATGATATTTTTGTGAATGCTCTTTTTTTCCAGATTCCAAATTATTTGTATAAACATAGTTGTACTCTTCCTCTAAATCGCTCAAAGTCCATTCATATAGATGCTTATTATTCTTTTTATAAACACCTGATTGAACAAGCTGATCCATCAGAAATTGTCTTCTTTGCTTAACCACAGTTCTAAGTAAATTTTTCAAAACAGAAACCTCCCGTTTTTCAAAAAATAATAGTAATTAGTTGTCTTCTACATTTACTGCAATTGATGGAAGGCAGGGTGTAGTGTTAAGGACCATCTCCCCCTTTCCCATAAATGCCATTATAAAGAGGCGATTTTTAGGAATTTGTCGATTGAGCTCGCATTGAATAAGACTTAAAGGAATCTTTATCTTTCTTTAATAAAAGAAAAATAGATGTATTATTTGAAAAAAGGATTCCGTTTTTCAAAAGGGGATAAAAAAACCGCCATTCTCCTAAATGGCGGGTTAAAATTTCATTTTTCAATTATAATTCTTATTCATCCAAATGTTTTCGCACCATCACTAAACCGGATAAACCGTTTTATGATCAGCAAGTATCACCAATTGATTTTCCTTAGGAAGGAACTTAATTTGGGCATCTGAGGAGTAAAACCAAGTTTTTTCCTTTTCCTTTGTTACGAATATGTTTAACTCATCCTGAAATTCCAACACCTTCGAAGCGGTTTCCTCATCGATAGGGAGCGAGATCAGCCAATGATCCCCTTTTTCTTCAATTGTGTAAGTTTCCGATTGACATAGCAATCGGCTGCCGATGGAGTGGCGAATCATTAACATTAGAATTCACCTCCAGGTAAGTCAATTAATAAAAAGAAACTATCTTTACTTGCTTGAATCGTAATTTCCGGAAGATCTGTGATTCGGGCAGCATCCCTGGACTTTAAAATGTTATCGTTATTAATTGATATTTCTCCATCAATCGTAAAGACGTATATTCTCCTGCCTTCTTCCTGCCGAAAGGTCAGTGTCTCCTTCCCATCCAGCCTGGATAAATAAAGGGTTACATCTTGATGAATTTTAGCAACCCGCTCCGAACCGGTATGAGAGATAACTGGTAAGAGCTGATTGTGCATTTGCTTTAAGTCATATGTAATATCCTCATAGGAAGGCGTTAACTTCTTTTCATCCGGGGAAAACCATAGCTGCAGGAATTGGACTTCTTCCTGGTTTGACGCGTTAAATTCAGAATGAAGCACTCCGGTTCCGGCGCTTATACGCTGAATATTTCCAGTGCCGATAATTCCAGCGTTTCCTAAGTTGTCCTCATGCTTCAGCTGCCCCTTTATAACAATTGAGACAATTTCCGCTTCACGGTGCGGATGAATGCCAAAGCCCCGCCCCGGCTGTACTGTATCGTCGTTAAAGACACGAAGCGGGCCGAATCGGATATTGGATGGATCATAATACTCTCCAAATGAAAAACTTAAATTACTCTCCAGCCAGTCATTTTTTACTGTGTAACGTGCACTTGCAGGATAAAGCTGAATCAATTTCTGTCACTCCTTCAATGAAAATTTATCGTCTTCATGAAATATAAAAAAGTTGGAAAATATAGCAGGTTTTCTTCCACTACATTCTCCAACCCCTTCCTTATCCAAATCAGGGACCACTTTATATGATTGGATAAAACTCTATGCTTGGTTTCTCTTAATTAAATCAACAAATGCATCTGCGAAAGATTGTAAGAATTGGACCGTATTCTCGTCTTTCAATTTGCCGTTTTCATCCAACAAAGCAGCAACATTGCCGATATAAGCTTCTGGTTGTTGAACGGTTGGCATATTTAAGAATACAAGTGACTGACGTAAATGATGGTTGGCACCAAAGCCGCTCAAATTACCAGGTGATTGACTAATAATGGCAGCCGGTTTGCCGCTCCATACACTTGCCCCATATGGACGTGATCCTACATCTAATGCATTCTTTAATACAGCAGGTACAGATCGGTTGTATTCAGGCGTTACAAATAAAACAGCGTCAATGTCCTTCATTTTGTTACGGAAAGTTGTGTACTCTGAAGGAACATTATTTTCATCATCAAAGTCCTGATTATATAAAGGCAGGTTGCCAATCTCGACAAATTCCGCTTCCATTCCTTCTGGGAATAAAGCTGCAACATTTGCGGCAATTTTTTTAGAAAATGATTCTTTCCGTAGAGAACCAAGTAAAATTCCAATTTTAGTCATTTTGATACCATCCTTTGCTGCTACTTTATTTTTAATTCGAGATAATTGTAATCGAAGTAATTTTTATTGTCAAAAAAAGCAGTTGAACTTTTTAAAAATTATTTATCAGTAATACCGGCGAATTCTATTCTTTTTCAAACACTTTTGTACTTCTTACTGTATCAATCGGCCGGACCAGTTTCTCAATTTGCTCGCGTTTCGCTTCAAAAAATGGCGGTAATGATAGTTTTTCACCAAGTGTTTCATATGGTTCATCCCCCATAAAGCCCGGTCCATCTGTTGCAATTTCAAACAGAATTTGCGGTGCAACATTTGTATATAAGGAACCAAAATAATATCGTTCCACATATCCGGAATTCGGCAAGCGGAAGGATTGCATGCGTTTCGTCCATTCATCTATTTCAGCACGGTCTTCAACTCGGAATGCAGCATGGTGCACAGTTCCAAACCCTTGGCGCGCCCGCGGAAGAATGGCATTATACTCAACAATCACCTGGGCGCCATTTCCGCCTTCCCCTGTTTCAAATAAATGGTAAGAGCCATCTTTATCAATTTCTTTAAAAAGTAATACCTCTTCCATAATTGCTTTAAAATAATCGAAGTTGGAGACACGGACAAAGACCGGCCCTAATCCTGTAATCGCATATTCTAATGGGATCGGTCCCTTTTGCCATGGAATGCCGCTTGCAACCCCTTGATTGTTTTCATCTGAAATCAATTGGTATTGCTGATCATCGAAATCAACAAATGAAATGGTTTTTTTGCCAAATTGTACTTTAATTCCTGTATGTTCTATATTTAACCGGTTAAACCGTTTTACCCAATATTCTAATGCTGCATCATTCGGTACACGGAAGGATGTTTTTGAAATCTCGTCTGTCCCATGAACTCCTTTTGGAATTCCTGGGAAGTCAAAGAATGTCATATCCGTCCCTGGACCGCCTACATCATCCGCAAAAAATAAATGATACGTTTGAATATCATCTTGGTTCACAGTTTTCTTAACTAAACGCACCCCTAAAACATATGTGAAGAATTCATAAATTTTTTCAGCGCTGCTTGTAATGGCTGTAACGTGATGTACACCCTTTAATTTGTTCATGATTGTTTCCTCCCATTTAATAATGTTGTTCTCTTTCTAGTAAAACCGTCTTATGACTGGTATCTATTGTAATCACCATATCTGCCATGCAAACAAACAAGCCATTATCGACCACACCGGGAATGTTATTTAGGATACATTCCAACTCTTTGGGCTTTGAGATGCTCGGAAATGAACAGTCAATGATAAAGTTGCCATTATCCGTTTGAAATGGCTTTCCGTTCATTAAACGCAATTTTGTTTCCCCTTGTAATTCCCTAATATAATTCTCAGTCTGCATCGCCCCAAAAGGAACGACTTCCACAGGAAGCGGAAAGGCTCCCAATGTTTTCGCCATTTTCGAAGGGTCAGCCACTACAATAAATTTTTCCGCTGCCTTGGCTACGATTTTTTCCCGAACTAGCGCTCCGCCGCCACCCTTAATGAGGTTTAGGTTAGAATCGACTTCATCGGCCCCATCTATTGCGATATCAATTTTCTTAACCTCGTCCATATTGGCTAATGGGATTTGCAATTTTTTTGCTAATTCTGCTGTTTGAACCGAGGTTGGGATCCCATGAATGGAAAGCCCCGCTTCCACTAGCGCTCCAAGTTTCCTAAGTGTAAAATAAACGGTCGAACCAGTTCCAAGCCCAACTACCATCCCATCTTTAACGAAATCAGCTGCTAGTTCTCCCACTATTTTCTTTTCATTCAAGGTTTCCGCCTCCTTCTAACAGATGTTGTCACCAAATTATTTGTTTATTACCTTCCGATACCAATTTGCAGCGGCTTTCACTTCATCCACCGTTAATTGATGTCCACGATTTTCCCAGTGAAGCTCTACTTCTGCATTAGCGTTCTGTAATAACGATTGAAGTTCAGTAGATTCCATTGGTGAACAGATCGGATCATTCGTCCCCGCAGCTATAAACACGGACGTTCCAGTCAAATCAGGAAGCTCAATTCCTTTTCGCGGTACCATTGGATGATGAAGAATGGCAGCTTTTATGGCATTTTGGTAATGAAATAATAAACTTGCTGCAATATTTGCTCCATTTGAGTAACCAATCGCAACGATATTGCTTCGGTCGAAACTATACTTTTCAGCTGCTTCATCCAGAAACTCATTTAGTTCTTTTGTTCGAAAAATAAGATCCTCTTCGTCAAAGACTCCTTCTGCTAGTCTTCTAAAGAAGCGCGGCATTCCATTTTCCAATACATTCCCGCGAACACTTAGAACATTGGCCTCTTCGTCAATCATGCCGGCAAGTGGCAGAAGGTCTAATTCATTGCCACCGGTTCCGTGAAGCAATAAAAAGGTGGGTTTTGTTTGGTCTTGCCCTTTATTGAATATATGTTTCATCCTTGTTTTCCCTCCAGAACGTGGAACTATTTAGGTCTTTCGATTTCAAAAATGTCACCAATTTTGGCATAACTATTTCCCGCCAATCGGCTGACAGCAGATAGTCCCCTCGGGTCTATTCTTCCATTTTCATAAATGCTGCTTTCAACATGATATTGAACAACTTTTCCGATAATCAAATCACACCCAGGAGAATAATTTCCTCCCAATTCTATTGAATGCTCTACTAAACATTCCATTCTGACTTTCGCTTCCTTTACTCCCGGAACTGAAATTTTCACGCTTTCCACTGGAGTTAAATTCGTTAAATCTATTTCACTTTGGTCAGGCGGAAGAGTTGCCGCTGTTTTGTTTACTTCTCCAACATTTTGTTCGTCAACGATATGGACTACAAATTCCTTGGACTCCAGGATATTTCGCGCTGTGTCCTTTTGCCTCCCCGCTGAACGTTGTATGGATAAAGAAATCATTGGGGGGTTGGCTGACACAATATTAAAGTAGCTAAATGGTGCACCATTCAACACCCCATCCTTTGAAATCGATGTGACAAACGCAATTGGCCTTGGGATAATGCTTCCTATCAAGAATTTATAATTTTCTCTTTCGGTAATTGTTGCAGGATCAATCGAAAGCAAAGAAATCAGTCCCCTCGATAAATTAGTCTAATGGCCTTACTTCAATTGGAAGCAGCACTCGCTCTAGTTGTGCTCTATGTGGTTCATACTGGGAAGGCAGCATCAATTTTTCTCCCATTGTTGCTTGTGATTCATCATGTGCAAATCCTGGAGGATCTGTTGCGATTTCAAACAGAATTTTCCCATGCTCTCTAAAGTAAATTGCATTAAAGTAGTTTCTATCCTGTACTGGTGTTACCCCGTATCCATGGCGCTTTACATACTGCTTCCAATCTAATTGATCCTCATCATCTTTTGCTCGCCATGCAATGTGGTGTACGGTACCTACACCCATTTGCCCGAGTCCAATTGGAGCTAATTTCAGGTCAATAATATTACCGATTTCAGCTGTTGAACGATAACGGGCTAAATCGCCTTCTTTACCGACAAATTCGAGCCCCATTACCGTTTCTAACAATTCCGCTGTTTTATCAGGCTGTTCCGATAAAAGGGTTGCTCCGCCAAATCCTTTGATCGCCACTTCAGGTGTTACTCCCCCAAAGCTCCATGTATTAGCTTCCCCTTCTTCTCTTTCGACAATTTCCAAATGAAGTCCATGTGGATCATCGAATTCTAAATATTGCTCTCCAAATCGCTCAATTTTTGTGAAAGGAATCTCGAACTTTTCTAATCGATGCTCCCAAAATCCCATCGCTCCTTTAGGAACCACATAGGATGTTACCCCAACTTGGCCGTCTCCAATGATTCCTTGACGCGCACCTGGCCAAGGAAAGAAAGTTATGATGGTCCCTGGTTTTCCACCTTCATTTCCGAAATAAAGATGATAAGTACCCGGATCATCAAAATTGACCGTTTGCTTGACTAAGCGCAGCCCTAAAACGCCGGCGTAGAAATCTACATTTTCCTGTGGATGTCCAACAATGGCTGTGATATGGTGTATACCCATTGTTTTCTTACTCATTTTTTTACACTCCCTTTTTTGCGAGTTAATTAAATGATTTCGATACTTTATTTTGTTCATAGTCCAATAATTAAAATCTATTTACTCTTATTATAAATTTAAGATTCTTTAATTCAAGATACTTTAGAATAAAAAGGAATCTAAAGCGTACTGACCAGGACCGATTAAAGCTACACCAATAGCAACAGCCAACAAAGTCAGGTTAAATTCATATCCATTTGCTGTTGCCCATAATCCATTCGCTGCATGAACCTTGATAATCGCCATTGCCATCGTTCCTGCAATCAAAATTCCTGCAAGCGGGGTTAAAAATCCTAAAGCAAACAATAATCCGCCAATAAGCTCTGCCAAGCCTGCAAGTATTGCCATAGTTACGCCAGGCTTAATGCCAATAGATTCAAACCATCCACCCGTGCCTTTCGGGCCGTAACCGCCGAACCAACCAAACAATTTTTGCGCACCATGCCCTACAAATAATAAACCAATTACCAAACGAATAATTAATAAACCGATATTTAACATATTAAAAGCCTCCTAATTGTTTTTTATCTCGGATTTGAGATATTTTATAAAAATTTTTAAAATCTACACTTTATCTCTTACTTTTTTTAAAAGCCGGACCAATGTCTCTTCCTCATCCGAACTTAACGAATCAAACATGGAATTCACGAACTCATGATATTTTGGCATGATTTCATCCATCAATCCATTTCCAGCATCCGTTAGGGTCACATGAATCACCCTGCGGTCATCCGGACAGGCATTTCTGCATAACAGACCTCTTTTTTCAAGCTTATCTATTACATAGGTCATCGAACCACTTGAGATTAATATGCAATTGCCAATTTGTTGAATGGTTTGTTTCCCTTTTTGATAAAGTACCTCCAGAACAGAAAACTCCGTAATACCCAGATTATTTTTTGCGATTTCATCTTTAATGCGATCATGAATAGATTTCGATGTTTGCATCAATATTAGAAAGGGCAAATTCGAGCATTTCCTGTTCATTTCCTTCACTTCCCCTTAAAATCTCGAATTAAGTTATCTCGAATCTGAGATAATCATAAATCTTAAAATACTTTTTGTCAATAACCTTTTTTCGATTTTTGCTTATCAACTGGTTCACTTTCTAAGTTTATTTTAACTCCATGAAGTGCGTTGAATTTGGAAAAAGATGTCCCTTTGAAAATCCCGATGAAGTATAGAAATGATCAGCCTGTTCGGTATCGGTATGAAGGACAACAATTTTATAGAACTTTTTGGCTTCATCAAGGATCCTTCCTAACAACAAGCTGCCCAACCCTCTCCTTCGATACTCCTTATGAACATAAAATCGTCTGAGTCTGCCAATATTTTGTTTATTGGAATAGGGGTCTATATTTAGTCCTCCAATAGCAACCAATTCATCCTTTTCATTAAAGACGCCAAATAGGACTTCGCCAGCGCTATTAAATGTATTTATACCATCTTTATAATCATTTACTAATCTTTCTAGGAAGCGAAACCCTTCCTCCTTACTTTGTTTGACTAACAGATTCAAATCATAGCTAAACAAATTATTTATCTGCTTTACTTCGTAATCTACCATAAATTCTCCTTTAAAAGTGAGGCAAGAGAAGCGTCCCTATGCATCACCTCTGTCAATTAAGGATAGATTATCACATAGAGGTGACATTATATGGATTTCCCCACAATTTATACAAATTTTTGGGATGCTGTCATTGCTGTTCCAGTTGTCATGATTTTAACACAGCTCTTGAAAGTATTTTTTAAAATATCAAAAAAATATGTCCCTGTAGTCGCATTGGCACTTGGGTTGATATTTGCAATATTTATTAGCCACCATCACAGCTTGAAGGCAGGAATCTTTATGGGATGGTTTTATGGATATGCTGCAATTGGCAATTATGCTGCATTAAAAAATACAATATTAGTTTTTAGAAAAAACGCTTAGAAGCGGGCCTGCGGGAGGGTAACTTGTACTAG
This sequence comes from Neobacillus sp. PVCKKU3, assembly GCF_058323225.1. Classification (NCBI taxonomy): domain Bacteria; kingdom Bacillati; phylum Bacillota; class Bacilli; order Caryophanales; family Bacillaceae; genus Neobacillus; species Neobacillus sp. PVCKKU3. The sequence continues at coordinate 36,624 of NZ_JBLVQN010000020.1, read as the reverse complement.
TTTAAATGGAGCCTTCACTCACCAAAGTGGCTCATCTTTTTCACTTAATTTTAAAAATAATGGCATTGTAAACAGTACCAATAATATTATCGGAAGTTCTAATATTAGCATGGATGTTAAAGATAAATTAAACATTACAGTAACCGGAATAGTTATTATCGGGAATAAAGCCAATAAAGATGTGGCGTTTCTTGAAGACTTGCTTTGATATTGGATCTCTTCACAATGATTACATTTCATACTTTTACGGAATGTTAATATTTTTTTGATTGAATCCAACCAAGACCATTTTTCTCTACAGTTTTGGCAAGTGGGCATTAGGCGGCTCCCCCTTTTTATCCTTTTAATACCTTATACGTTATTTATTAATCCTGAGTTTCATTTTATTGGAAATTAACAACTCATTATCTATAATTTTAGGATACCTCGTTCGATTCGGTAAACATGCTTTACAGATATTTAGGACAAATTCATCTACTAAATTACTCTATTATTAATGAATAATGATAGATTCTTGTTCATATAATAGTTTAAAAAAGGGAAAGAAGTGGTTCTTATGTCATTTTTTGCAGGAAAAATCTACTGTAATTTTTGTATGAAACCATTTAGAAGAAAGCCCGGAAATCCAGGTAAGTGGGTATGTCAGGGAAATACGCATCATCATACGTGTAATCCAAATATCGTGGATGAGAACTGGCTAAAATCCGTGATTGGAATGAGATTGTATTGGGACGAGAAGGTTTATTTAGATAGATTGCTAGAGGAACAATTAAATCATATTGTTTTTGAAAGCAAACATAGACTAGTAATTAAGTTCAACAATCCTATGATTGACGAAATCAGACTTTTTGATGGAAGTAATTACTATGGGTCAAACTTTAGGGTGGATGATTTGGGTTGGCAGTATGAAGATGTTTCATAATATAGATAACTGGCACCATTAAAACCTTTCGTTCTGGTACTTTTTGGGGAGCCATCCATCCATTACAATTATTTCATCTTAACAAATTGGAGGATGGAAAAATGAATGATTCTTTACAAATCACGTACAAAATCAATGTTCCAATAAGTGCGGAAGAGCTTTCTACCGTTTTTAAAGCATCCGGCATTAAGCGGCCGGTTGACGATTTACCTCGATTGCAGCGGATGCTTGATCATGCTGATCTTACAATTACGGCTTGGGTTGATGAAAAACTGGCTGGAGTCGCCAGAGCTATTACCGATTACAACTACTGCTGCTATTTATCGGATTTAGCAGTAGACAAGGCCTATCAAAAAATGGGGATTGGCAAGGAACTGGTGAGATTGTTGCAAGAACAAATCGGAGATGAAGTGACGCTCATATTGCTCGCCTCTCCGATTGCGATGGAATATTATCCGCGTATTGGGTTTAAGAAAATAGAAAACGGATATATAATTGCACGACAACGTTAAACAGATTGGGTTTTCATAACGACCGGGACTTGGACTTTTCTTCTCGCTTGGGCGATGAGCCCTTTATAACAACCGAAACACGGTTTCTTCCTCTTGTTCGGTCGTTATGACCCTTTTCATAACGACTGAGTCTCGGTTTCCTCTGCTTGCTGGGGCGTTATAACCCTTTCATAACGACCGGGGCACTGTTTATTCCGATTAGCCGGTCGTTATGACCTTTTCATAACGACCGAGTCTCGGTTTCCTCCGCTCCCTCGGGCGTTATAAACCCTTTATAACGACCGGAATACCGTTTATTCCACTCGCCCGGTCGTTATGAACCTTGCATAGCAGCGAACCTAACCTTCCACAACAGGCTAAATCGGTCAATTACTTAAAAAACAGTACCACCAACACTAATAGAATCGAAACTCCCTGCCCCACAGCCAGCCCAATCAGCCATTTCTTAAATTGCTGTTCCTTCTTCGCAGTGGCATCTGCATTCAGTTTCCATTTTTCTTCCCATTGCTCCTGGAAATCCTTTTGGTCCTGCCACTGCTTTAGGGTCAATTGCTCCACCTCAGCCATCAGGCTGGCCTCAACATGATGAAGATTCTTAGAAAGATCCGATAATCTTTCACTCATGGCTTCATATTTTATATTCGTGATGGAGGCCTGGTCAGTAATTCCCTGGGTAAATAGAACACCAATTTGCTCCTGAGATGACCGAATGGCCTCTAGGACCTTTTCGGTTTGCATCTCCATGAACTTATTATCGTTGCGCTGCCGTTCTTTTAAATCCTCTAGCAGCTGTTCCGTCTTCGATAAATATTCTTGGTATTGCTGATGCCACATGGCAATCTTTTTTTCCAATAGGGTTAACGTTTCATTAAAATGGTGCATCCTGCTGTCAAACAATTCCGACTGGGGTGCGATGATGTCTTCCTTGAGCTGCTCGCTGATATTCAAAGGAAACTGACTTAGTGACTGCCGCATATTTTCAACAGTCTCAAATACTTCCCCATTCAATTCGGCAATCGTTTGTTCCCGGTCTTTTAATAGTGTCTTTAATTCATCATAAAAAAGAAGGTTATTGATTTTTTTTAACGATTGAATCGCTTCATTATACTTTTCATCCACGGTTCTGTTAGAAGTGCTCATTTCCAATAATCCTTTCTGCTTGCTTTAAAATCATCTGGCTGTATTGATGGTACAACCAGCGTTCCACATCTGGCGTCTGCTCCCCAAACAATTTAACCTGCCATTTAGAAACGGCTTTTACAAATTCTTCTTTTAAAAATTCATCCAGCTTTTCGAGCCGTTCTAATTCTTGGTTTTGTTCCCAGATCGCCCTCGTAAGTTGTTCTTCTAACGCTGCCAAGCTCAATTCCTTTTGCCGTTTTTGCTCTTGTAGTTCGGCTGCTTTTTCTGAGGCCATTTGATGCTGCTCCTTTTTAGCCGCAGACTGCTGCAAAAGATCTCTTTTTCCAATTTGCTTAACATGATTCAATTGGTTTATATAATACTCGTAAACTAACATGTTGTTTTCATTTAATGTATCTGCAACAATCCGATAATCCTCTTCAAAGTTTTTCAGGACTATATACTGGTCAAGTCCCCGGCCATGCTTCAAGGAAAGGCTGGACGCCTGCGGATTGGATTGGAATACATAACTTGTGTCAGGATCGGCATCGCGAAAAATTCGCGCTAATTTTCTTTCATTATCATCCAGCTGCTTTCGATAGAATTCCGCCATCTCCGATTCTACCTCATTAAAGCCCTCTATCAGTCTGGTCGTTTTCCTATCCTTAAACACGACTTGATTTTTTTTCGAATCAAATTCAAATTTCGTATGTAAGAGGCAGTTAAATCTTTCCAATTGAATAGTAGCCAACTCCGATAGCAGCCATTCATAATGGATTATTTCCTCCTGTAAATACTGGACGGCCTTGGTCAAATGCTGATAAACCTGCTCTTCTTCTTCGATGCTATCCTTTATCAGCTTTATTTCCTTTTCCATCCTGTCCAAATCAAGATTGTTCTGTCTATGAATGCTTTTCATCTGCATTATTTGATTTTCCGGGTTGAGTACTGTCTTGTCATCAAAGCACGTAAACTCTTCATTAAAGCGATCCATCGCTTTATGTAACCATTGATTCTTCTCTTCCTCGAGTCTAGCAAGCAAATCGATGCTCATGCTACATAACCTCTATTTAATCATTTTTAAAAATCAAAACTCTCTATTACCATATTTAAGATGATATATACCATCTTACTATAATTTCTAGAATTTTCTAACCTTCCAGTGGATTTTTTTATAAAAAATAAAAAGCCAGGCATACACAGAATGCCTGGCTTTGTAAGGTTTTACCCTTTGAAATAAAATAAAGCAATTAAAAAAATGATTAAGCCTATTAAGAAAATGGGGCCAACACCGGAACTGTATACGACATAAATTTTAACGTGAAGTATCACATTGATTATAAGAACAATCAATAAGATTAATAATAAAAACATGACAATCAGCACATTATTATTTTTGTTCAAGATATCAGCCCTTTTCAGAAGCTTTTGGCGGAGACATTGCTTGTACCTCTTACATAAATATTTTCAATTTGCGGATTTTATGCTATTAGTCCAGCAAAGAATAATACTATGTAAGTAATGGCGCTAATACGATGGAACCGACATTGGTCGACAATTGTTTCATTGATTCACTTTTAATCGAATCTGAAATTGGTAACAATGGAATTAAACTACCATGGATTTTAATTAGTATTCCTGTTATATTAGTTATTGTCGCTTCTAAGCGAAGGACACATGGAATGGTGAGTAGTCGCGGTTCCTTTATAGGAGCTGAGGAAAGTCCAGGCTCGCACAGTGCTGAGATGCCTGTAGTGTTCGTGCCATCTGCAAAGGTGGGCAGTCAATCTTGATATTGGCTGACGGCGGTGAAATCATGCTAAGTCTCTAGAGATATGCTGAGAATAACCTGAAAGTGCCACAGTGACGATGCTTTTCTGGAAACGGAAAAGGTGGAACGGGTAAACCCCACGAGCGAGCAACCCAAATTTTGGTCGGGGCATCATCCTGCGGGAAATGAACCTAACGGATGGATCAACCATTGGTTGATAGATAGATGACTACTGCTTCCTGTACGAGGCTTGACGCTGTTTGCAGTACGGAAGAACAAAACCTGGCTTACAGCCATTTCATGTGCAAATTTTAATAAAAGTTCTCTTAACAGGTAAAACTTTTTGTTTTACCTGTTTTTATTTTTGGTTTATAAAACAGTCACTGACCCGCGGCTTCTTATTTCAAGTGGATCTTGTGCATCAATCGGTTGATTAACTTCAACCATTGGTGCCTTTGAATCTGCATCCGTTATGTCTTTGACAGGGCTCATTTCAGCGGGTGTCCCCATATCATTCATCACTTCAGGAAATTTGTTTTCTTTTTCCAATACAATCACCTCCACACTTATTATTCCGTTTATTCGTCCAAAAAATGAACATGGAAGAAATTTGATTGAAGGATATTTTTGAAAATGAAATCAAAAAATAAAAAAGAGGAGTAAAAAATTACTCCCCATCTGCCACAACGATTTTATACCCTTGTTGTTTCGGACCATTTTCGTATTCTTCAGCCGAAATTATGTAATAAGTTTCGCCATCGTTATTCGTAATTACGACTTCACTAGGACTTTTATCTACCTTGGCATCCATAAGTTGATCGTATGGAGGACCTAGTAGTTCGGTTAAGTTGTTACTCATGTAAGACACCTCCTATCTGTGTGATTCTAACAGAATTTTATGAAAAGTAAAAGAGAAAATAGGTTAAATCCCCTCTTGGTTTCCCCGCTGTCTCAAATATTCCAAAATATTTTTCCTTATAATTACAAACTTTTCCTAACAAAACAACATTAATTGTTTTATAATACAAAATAATAATTTTTAAGAAGGTGATTAAAATGAGAGAGGTAACATTAATTCAAATTTTCAATCATCATATTGCAAAAAAATATTTGAGCCGGTCTGGAATTGTACATGCTATTGCTTGTGCCTACCATGCCTTTAAGTTGGCAAAAGAACGCGGCGTTTCGGTTGATCTGGCAACAAAAGCAGCATTGCTGCACGATATGGGTCATTACACTTGGTATCGCAACGGCAAATGGGATTATGATTTATATAAACAGAATGATATACATGCAATTAAGGGTGCGGAAAGGGCACATAAATTATTGATTCGGTTGGGAGAAAATCCGATTATAGCTAAAGAAATCGCACTGGCCGTTTTATTCCATACGGATTCTTACATGCCGGAAGGTTTTATCAATCGGACCCCGTTGCAAGAAATCGTCAAATTAGCCGATGAGATGGACGAGGAGCAAGGCGGAATGCACCATTATCGAAAAATGGATCGAGATAGAGCCATAAAAATGATTGAGCGGTTAGACGAAATGGTTAAGGAAGAACTGAAAAGCAGTGAGTTATAAAATAGGGAATGGGCGATGCTTCTTGTGAACATCGCCCTTCTTGATAAAGTTTTTCTTTAACTAGGTTCACTTAGTGAGAATTAATTTCCCGATTGTTTCACTACCCTTTACCCCAAATATTTATGGTACAGCGCTTTCGCTTCCGAAACATCCTTCGTGCCGTGTACCAAAACTCTTCCGTCTTTAAAAATGACTAAGCGGTTAGCATTCACGGTATAGGAGAGAAGGTACGGGTTCCTCTGTACAGCTCCAGTTTGTTTCGCTAATATTTTTTCTAACGCTTCAAGGTCGCGCACCATTGGAACGGAGGGACGGATTTGAACCGAATCCCTTCCACAAAGTACCGCCGTTTTTGTTTGATTTTCAAAGGATAAATAAGGGTACGAGCGCTGCGGTCCGCAAGAAGGACAATCCTTGTTCTTCAATTTATCTACCTGAATGGCACTATATTGGTTTTTCCATAAATCAAAGGAAACGAGCTTGTTTCTTAATGAGTCCACATCTCCGACCAAGATTTTCAATGCTTCACTTATTTGGAACGAGACAACCATGTTTACGGCTGGACTAATTATTCCGGCTGTGTCACAGGTTAACCCTCCTAGAGGAACTGTTTCAAGCAAACAAGAAAGGCAAGGCGTTTTTTCAGGAATGATCGTGTAGGAAATGCCGTAGCTGCCCACACAAGCACCGTAAATCCAGGGAACTCCAGCTTTTTGCGAGACATCATTTATCATCATTCTTGTTTCAAAATTATCCGTTGCATCTATCATCAGATCCGCTTCTTTTGCCCAGTCTTCAAGCTCTAGGGCTGAAGCATCTGCAATGATGGCCTCAATGTTCACAGATGAGTTTATCGCTGTTAACCGATTTTTGGCGGCGATCACTTTTGGAATTCGATTTTTCGCATCTTCCTCTGTAAATAACTGCTGCCGCTGTAAATTGGACCACTCGACATAATCACGATCCACGATGGTGATTTTGCCGATGCCAGCCCGGACGAGTGCTTCGGCACTTGCAGATCCAAGTGCTCCAACTCCAATGATGAGGACATGTTTATTGGAAATTTGCAGCTGGCCGTCTTTTCCTATCGGCGGAAATAACTCTTGCCTAGAGTATCGATTATTCACCCGATACTCATTCCTTCCTTAGGGCTGCTGGCTGTCGCATATCGCTTTTTCTCGATTCTGCCCGCTTCATAACCCAGCCTTCCCGCTTCAATCGCCAATTTCATCGCATTTGCCATTTTAACCGGATCCTTTGCTGCTGAAACTGCGGTATTTAATAACACACCGTCTGCTCCTAGCTCCATCGCATAAGCGGCATCGGCTGGTGAGCCGATTCCCGCATCAACAATCACTGGTACAACGGATTGTTCGATAATAAACTGGAGGTTTACCGGATTGATAATCCCTTGACCAGAACCGATTGGCGAAGCCCCTGGCATAACAGCATGGCAGCCTGCTTCTTGAAGTTTCCGGGCTAGCACCACATCGTCAGAGGTATAAGGGAGTACAATAAAGCCTTCCTTCACCAATTCTTCGGTGGCCTTTAGCGTTTCAATCGGGTCAGGAAGTAACGTTTTATCACAGCCGATCACTTCCACTTTAATCATGTCGCATAAGCCTGATGCTTTCGCTAACTTAGCGATTCGGACAGCCTCTGCAGCTGTTTTCGCTCCTGCTGTGTTTGGCAGCAGCGTATATTTATTGGTATCTAGCTGCTCTAAAAAATTCGGCTGGCTGGCTTCAAAAATATTCATCCGTCTAACTGCAAATGTAAGGATTTCTGCTTCTGACACTTCGACCGCCTGCTTTTGGATGTCAAAGCTTGGATACTTCCCTGTCCCAAGCAATAAACGAGATTGGAAGGATAATGGACCAATTTTTAACATATCAACCGCCTCCTACAAAATGGACTATTTCAATTCGGTCATTATCTGCTAGTCTAGTACTTTGGTGTTCCAGCTTGGTTAAAATTTCACCGTTTACTTCGACCACAACGACTTTATCATGGATTTCAAAATGCTGAAGAACATCTGACACAAATACCATACTGTCTGATAATTGGGTCCATTCGCCATTTAATAATACCTTCATGGTTTACCTCCTACCAACATATTTCTGTCGAGCCGGAAAGCTGATAGCAGATTCTCATCTTTCAGTCTGCCTTCGATTAATTCAGCCACTAGTTTCCCTGTAATCGGGCTAAGTAGAATCCCATTGCGAAAATGCCCTGCTGCCACAAACAAATTTTTCCACCTCGGATGTGCGCCAATGTAAGGCAGTCCATCACCTGTCTGTGGCCGAATTCCAGCCCACACCCGCTCCCACGCTGCCTCTTTAATTTGCGGTATGATTTGGGTTGCTCTTTCCAGCAAAGTGGCAATCCCTTTTGCTGTTACCTTTTTATCGAATGTATGTTCAATCATGGTCGCACCAATATAAATTTCTCCATTCTTTTTTGGTACAAGATAGCAGCGTTTATCTGAAAAAATGGTTCTATTGATAATTGGCCCTTCTGTTTTAACGGAAAAGCATTCACCTTTAACAGGATACATGTTCATCTCTAAATCAAATTCACGCATTAATTGGGCCGCCCAAGCACCGGCCGCAACAACAAAGTTATCACTAAGGATGGTTCCGTTTGTGGTTTGCACCCCTATCACCTGACCGTTTTGATAAAGAAAGGATAGCACTTCGGTATTTTCAAGTATTTTAGCACCAAAATGGACCGCCGCTTTTGCGAACGCCTGCGTTAGCTTTGCAGGCTGTACATGCCCGTCGTTCGGTAGATACATCGCTCCAGGTACGCTTGGTGAAAGTGACGGTTCCATTTCTCGTAATTCCTTCGCATCCAGCCATTTTATGGTTGGATCCCATTTCTTTTGAAAGGTGACCTGTTTTTTTACTTCTTCTACTATGTCTTCGGTTTCTGCAATTTTTAACATCCCTTTATTGACAAACTCGATGTCCACACCAGTCGTTTCCAATAATTCATTTGCGAGAGCCGAAAACATTGCTTGACTTTTTATCGCCAACTGAAATAATGGACCTTCATGTTCAAGTTCAGCTTGCGCAGCCAGCATTCCGGCGGCAGCACTTGATGCTTGGCAGCCGATTTGTTCTTTCTCAATAATGATGACTTTTCTTCCTTGCTTTGATAACTGATAGGCAATCGAGGCTCCATTAACACCACCTCCAATTATGGCAACATCAAATGTATGATCCATATTTCCCACCTCCATCTCAAAATGCATGTATGTAAGACTTTACGGCTAATAAGGGGTCACGAGCATCTAAAACACCTGACATGACAGCGATACCCGTTGCCCCTGCCTGTAGGACCTCTTCCGTATTCTCCGGCGTTATCCCGCCAATGGCAATCACCGGAATGTTCAGCTGTGACAGCCGTGTTAATTCCTCTAGCCCTTTTGGGGTCTTTCCTGGTTTTGATTGCGAAGGGAAGACATGACCGTATAGAACGAAATCAGCACCCTTCTCCTTTGCATTTTGTCCTTCCTCGTAGGAGTGAATGGAGGTCCCGACCCTAAGTTGAGGAAAATGTTCTTTTACACAGGCTGTATCTAAACTATGATAGGCTAATTGAACACCAAGGGCTTTTGCCACGATTGCAACATCTACCCGATCGTTAATCACGATTTTTGATGGAGGGACGTTTGCATTTGTTAAAAGTTCGACTGCTTGAAAAAGCTCCTTTGCTGATTTTTGTTTTTCCCGCAAGTGTAGCGCAGTTACAAATGGATGAATATCCTTCGCTATTTCAGCCAATTGGTCGATCGGCATTTTACCATTGGATATAAGATGCAACTCTTTTTCTTTTAGACTAGTAAAAATACAACTCCCCCCTTTGAATGGATTTCGCTGGTCTAAGGAAGCGCAAAACAGGCAAAACAAAAAGCCACTTCCTTTTGTAAGAAAGTGGCCGAAATTTAGAAATAAAAATTTTGCTCTCCAAAAATCCCGTTGTCCACTTCCCTACGCTGGCATTAACCAGATCAGGTTCATAGAGTCCCGAAGTCACACTTCAATCTCAGCCTTTTCAAAAAGGCACCTCTAGCGGATTTGATTCATATTCATTTGAAAAGATTACCTTATATGGATATATGGTAACATTTTATTCTAAAAAGTCAAACATTTCAAACTTTATTTGCTCGTACATTTCATCAAATTGCTTTGAAATATTTCTTATTTACACCTATTTTGAGGCACGAGAACCGTCCCCATGCATCAAATTTTTATGCTATAATCACTTTAATATAGTGGAAAGCAGGCTGTGTATGGATAAAAAAGTAGGCCAATTTCTAATTGAGAATGAACAAAAGTTTATACATTTTTGGGAAGAGCAAATTATTATCCATTATTACCGGGATAATCCAGAGCTAATATTAAAGAACGGTCATTTAATGTACCATCTTATAACTAATTCTATGTTAAATGGATTTTCGGAAGAAGATGTTAAATTACTGGCGCACAAAGTAGCCCTAGAACGGGTCGAGGCTAATATCAATATTGGGGAGTTTGTTTATAATGTTAATCTGGGTAGGAGTATTATTATTAAATACTTAAACCAATCTGGACTCATGCCAGAAGATCTCCAGGCAATTATTGATTTGGTCAATAAACAGTTCGATTTATTCTGTTACTTTGCTGTTTCTAAGTACACCGAAATCAAAGATAAGAAACTACAAGAACAAAATTTATTTATTTCCCAAACACATAAGGACCGGTTGGCGATTCTTGGACAAATGTCTTCGAGCTTTGTTCATGAATTTCGCAACCCGCTCACTTCCGTTATGGGCTTTATAAAACTATTAAAACACGAGCATCCTAATCTACCGTATTTAGATGTCGTCAGCCAAGAATTAGATCAACTTAAGTTCAGAATTACTCAGTTCCTTCATACATCTAAACTGAACATGCTGGCAGAAAGCCAGAATGAAGACATTACCATCCATTTATTAATAGAAGAAGTGCTTGATTTCCTCTATCCAAGCATCGTCGATGGCAATGTCCAAATTCATACAAATATCGATGCTGATATTTGTATTACTGGCGATCGGAATGAGTTAAAACAAGTCTTTCTAAACCTATTAATAAATGCAGTTGACGCTGTGTGGGAAGAAGAAAATCTGCGGAAAATTAATATCCAAACAAATATAGATGATCACCAAATTAAGATTCGTATTTCTAATAATGGCCCTACTATCGATCCTGAAGCAGTACATTTAATTTTCGAACCCTTCTTCACTACTAAGAAACTAGGCACAGGTATCGGCTTATTCGTTTGTAAGAATATTGTTGAGAAACACCACGGTGAAATAGAATGTATGTCAGATAATCACTTAACTACCTTTCAACTTACATTTCCTATTAAACAGAATTAGAATTCAAAAGCACAGCCAAAACGGTGCATTTTTTAATTAATAGTTTTCAAATTGTAATAACTACCTTACCTTGAGCATGCCCTTGTTCGAAATACTTGAATGCTTCCTGAATTTCGCTTAATTTAAACCTTTTATCGATGACTGGTGTAATTTTTCCAGCTTCGATAAGCCCTTTTATCAAATTTAAATCACTTTGGTTCTGCCTCTGTAAAAAGCTGCCCATCTTTTTATTTCCAAAGAGGGAGAACCAAGGCCCCAGCGTCAGTGCTTGAAACATTTGAGCCCCTGAACCTCCTACATGAAGGAAATTCCATTACGAATTAGACCAAAAGTCATAACAAGTGACGAATCCTTTGTCTTAAAAGGCTTGCTTCTGTATACTCAAAACCATAGCAGTATTTGTTCAAGGAACGCCTTGTTGTTAGGCTTTCGCTTAGATACTAATAGCCAAGGAGTGATAATGTGATAAATCGTGTTTACGAGAAATTGGAGGCTGCCCTTCTGGATTGGGAAATGATGAAGACCGCTTCAGAGGATGAAAGCGAAGAATGTGCCGAACGGTTTGAAAGGCATTTTTATGAGTTTATTGACGAATTAAAGATTTGGTATCAGCAATTGGTCCAACCGCCAGCCACTATCGATGATGCAGAAAATCTTCCTGAAATCAGTGATATAATCGAGCGTTTACCGGCACCGCTTCAACTCAACTTTTTAACAGAATTGGAGTTAATTCTGGAGGGAGAAGACCAAGTCCGCTACGATTAATCCCCACCAAAATTCACAAGTGGTGACGCACGGGGACGGTTCTTATGTTTTGGAAGCATGAGAACCGTCCCCATGTTTTATTTTAGCTGAACTCGCTTTCGTTCCGTATTTCCTTTTAATATCATACATGTACTAGTAGAATGCCCGACTAGACTTCCTTTTTCATCATATACATGACATTCCAGCAATCCCACTGTAGAGCCTTTCTTAATGAGTTTCCCCTCTGCTCGAAGCTTCGATTTAAAAATCGGTTTAAGGAAATTAAATTTAATTTCAACTGTCGTAAACAGTTCGTCGTCTGAGAGCGTTGTGACAAAAGCATATCCCATCGCAGCATCCGCAATGTCACACAGAATCCCGCCGTGCAGCGTCCCCATTGGGTTATGTAATCGATCAGAAGCTTCCATTTCAATCACAACTCTGCCTTCTTCCACCTCTACCACTTGAAACCCAAGGACTTCCGCAACTGGTGAAATTGGTACTTCACCTGTCATCATTTTCTTCATACCTTCTAAGCGACTCATACTATTCACCTTCCAAATATACTTTTAAAGATTTAATTCTATTAAACTTGAATATTGATTTCTCCTTTATGTGCCCTCTTTCCATACCAGATAAGGATGAAGAGAGAACCTACGAGAACGATTATTAGCAGCAAATAGATGTGCTGAAATGTGGAAATAAAAGGTATTTTAGCTTGAAAGCTGATTAATACGCCACATATTGCGACAGCTAAAGAGCCTCCAAAAAATTGGCTGAGTTGACTTAACCCCATACCAGAACCAATTTGGTCTTTGGCTAAAATGCGAGATACTTCATTTGACAAGGCGGATATTATCGTTGAAAGAGCCGGAGCGAATATGATATAGCCAAACATTACGATGTAAGGCGATACCTGTACCAGCATTGTCATAAAGATCATACTTGCGGCCATGAGAAAATGCCCGATTATCAGGAAGCGATAATTGCCATACCGGTCAATCCAACTTCCGACCCGCCTAATCATAATGGCAGATAATAGTGATCCTGGACACATCATCAATCCTACAGCTCCTGCAGGCAAATGAAACCCATCTGCCAACAATAAAGGCAGCATAAAGAGCATTGACATATTCAGTATAAAAGCACAAAAACTAACCACAAGAAGTTTTCGGTAACCATGATGCAGAAACAGTTTGGGGAGTACAAATGGATTTTTCGCCTTGCGTAAGTGCCATATGTTCACGGCGAGTGCACCAAAACTTAGGAGTAGAAACCATAGGGACAATTGCATGACGCAAATCAACAGCGATACCACTGCAATGGCAGTAAGGGCTGCGCCGGAAATATCAAATCTGAATTCAGTGGGGATTTCTGGTGGCAATAGCTTCCACAATACCGGTACCAATGGAATAACCATGCAGGTGATAAGAAAAAGTCCATTCCAGCCAATAAACTGGGTGATTACTCCGCCAATCACTGGTCCCAAAGCAAAAGCAAGAGATGTCCCTGATGCGATAATTGTAATTGCCCGTCCACGGCGCTCGAACGGCACGTAACGGCTTGCCAAGACAATACCTAATCCTGGCACGGCACCGGCACCGCTTGCCTGTATCAAACGAGCAGCCATAAGAATACCAAAACTATGCGTGAAAAAGCCTACGATGGATGCCGCCCCTAGTAGGATTAGACCAACGAACAGCAGCTTCCGAATCGGCACATAATCGGATAATCGGCTGAAGATTACTGTTGATAAGGCAAACACAATGGAATACCCTGACACAATCCAGGAGCCTTCACCGGCTGTTATGTGTAATTCGTGTATGATGGTTGGCAGGGCAACGTTGAACATCGTCGTATTCATGAGGACCAAAAATGACCCGATTGCCCATACGGGGATAATAATTCTATCGTTCAAGTTGAAACCATCCTTTGCAATTAAATTTCTATTTTTCAAAACTTCTTTATTTGTTCGCAATTCCAATGTCATAAAGTATTCTTTTAAATCGCTGAATCTCTTCAACCTTTATACTAGACATCACTTCCTCATTCATCTCATCCATCTTCTGACATAGTGGTACTTCCAGCGATTTTCCTCTTTCCGTCAGAAAAACTAGCTTGTTGCGACGATCATTGGAGTCCACTTGCCTTTCGATAAAACCGTTTTGTTCCAAGCGGTCGATAATCCCTGTTATGGTCGCACTGTCTAGCAGAAGTCGTTCAGCTAATTCAAAACCAAATTGTCCATCCTTTCTCCACAGCTGACGAAGCAGTGCATATTGAACTGGTGTCACACCGTACGGGGATAATTTGGATTTACTTACTTGATTCACCTTTTGCAATGCTTTTCCAAGTAGAAAATGAACACAGATATCGGCTTTTTCCATAATTCACCACCATTATTATTCAAATTTTCTGATTAGCAAGAATATAACATATCCAAATTCATTTGTATACAAGTGATTTGTATGCAAATGATTTGGGTAACGAAAAAACCAACTCTTACCGATGGAGTTGGTCGATATTTCCGGCTATATTTGATCAATTCTTACACAAGAAATACCTCGGCTTGAGACCTCTTTAAAAACCGCTTTTAATGCATGAATGGTATTCACGGGAGCCTCTTCATCGGCACCAATGGTTTTTCCACAATCATGTAAAAGGATGACGTCACCATTTTTCATTCCATGTAAAAGCCTTTTTTCCACCTTCTCACTGCCGCCTTTACTGCGCCAATCCTCTGCCATCAACGACCATAGAATGATTTTATATCGATTCAAAAGAAAAAAATCAAATACATTTAACAATCCCCACGGCGGACGATAATAGATCGGCCTTTCTCCTGTAATTCTTTCAATGACGGCAGCACTCTTGTCTAACTGGCGCCGAACCATCCATGGATCCATGATCCAGTTAGACTTATGAACGTAATTATGAATGCCAATTAAATGTCCCTCTGCTTGCATTCTTTCGATTAACTCCGGGTATTGTTCTGCTTTCGATGCCACGACAAAAAATGTTGCTTTTATATTATTTATTTTTAACAAGTCCAAGAGCTGTGGGGTATAAATCGGATTCGGACCGTCGTCAAAGGTAAAGGCAATTTTTTCAGAGGCACATTTCCGTTTTAACACACCAATCCCAAATCCCGCCGTTAGAAAATAAGGAATTAACCAATATATAAAAAGAAAACTACAAATGAGAAGAACGAGGTTAAACATCCTTCAATCGCCCCTTCTAATCCAACTTTCTTTTAAAAACCAAACTTAACACAGTTGATAAAATAAACAGTGTGCCGCCAAGGATAAACGGCATCAATTTTCCATATCGCAGCCCTGCAAATAGGCTGCTTACCGAAATCGTATAGGGCAATATCCCCAAGGCTGTTGTCCAGATAAAAGCCCTTTTGTTTACTCCTAATATACCTGCCGCATAGTTAATAAAATGATACGGCACCAATGGGACAAAACGGATGAACAAAAGTCCAGCATCGCCTCGTCTTTGAAGCCAGCGATCTATTTTCTCCAGGTAAGGCTTGGCCAAAGGTTCAATAATTGGCCGGGCAATCCAATTAGTTAGATAATAGGCAAGGACTGCCCCAGCGATTCCGCCAATCCAGGAATACAAACCTCCCGCAACGGGTCCGTATATTTCAATCAGAAAAAGCGAAACGAATTCGCCGGGTGCCGGTATGACATTGACAACTGTTTGAATCATAATCCCCAGGATGATTCCGAAAAACCCTAGCTGGCGGATAGATTCCAGCCATTCTTTTGCCGTTCCTGTATGAAGGAAATATAAATAAAGTCCGGTTAGTAGTAAAAAGATCAACAAACTTCCAAATGATAGTAAACGAGCCATTGGATTTTTTATGTTGGATGATTCTTTCATTACATTCTCCATGTTTCACCTTCTTAGCGGCTAATCAACCAAAAAGATAGATTAGATTCTGCAGGCTGCTATTGTTTTCTTTTGTTTTCTTAATCACTTCGGCTGATGCAAACGCAGATTCTTTCGGATGAAATCGTTTTGAATTCTCGCTCATCTGTTGAAGCAGGTCGTGATTGCTTAGTAATTTTGACAAATGCTTGCTTAAATCACGGTCCGTATTAGCTTGAACGGCCACCCCTGCTTGAACTAAAAATCTGGCGTTATCCTGTTCTTGACCGGGGATTGGTTTATACAGAAGCATCGGTAATTCCATTGCAAATGCTTCAAACGTTGTGACTCCACCCGGCTTTGTAATCATTAAATCAGAAATAGCCATTAACTCATGAACGTAGTTAATATAACCAGTGAGATGGATACGATGCTTGGAATTCTTCAGTTTTTCCTTTAATTGCAAACGAAGCTTGTCGTTATGCCCACAAACAATGATTAATTGTACCGGATTCGGTAATGCATCAATCTCCTGTATGGTGGAATTTCCATCACCAATCATTCCACAGCCGCCGCCCATGACTAATACTGTAGGAAGGTGCTGATCTAAATCATATTTTCGAAAAATTTCCTCCTGTTCGATGAACTGAGAAAATTGCTGCCGAATCGGAATTCCCGTATCAGCGATGCGATTTTCTTCAACTCCTAAACCAACCAGAGAATCACGGACCAGCTTAGAGCCAACAATATATTGATCCGTATAGGGATAAATCCAGCAACTATGATTGGTATGGTCTGTAATAGCTGTGACGATTGGAATATCAATTAAACCGAAGGATTTCAACTTGGACATCACTGCCGCTGCCAAAGGAAATGTACTGACTACAACAGTCGGTTTCACTTCCTCCAGCAATGCTAACATCCGCCCGAGTCCGGTAGAGAAAATCGATTTCATCATTTTAGAAAAAGTGTTCGCCTTGCGTGTTTTTTGATAAATAAAGCCATACAGCTGCGGGAATTTTTTCACGCCCTGTAGGTAGAGAAACCGACTCACTTGATTAGAATAAGGATGAACCCATTCCATAAAATCAACAATCACCGGTTCTAAATCAGGATATCGAACCGCAATCGCTTCATGCAGCGCTTGAGCTACTTTAATATGTCCATCACCATAATTACCTGTTAAAATTAAAATTTTATCTTTCATTCATCTCCACTCCTTTATATTGTTGAAGTGTTTTTGTTCTATGATTTTAGGTGCCCACATCAATTAGCGGGCTATCACACCAATAATGTTACAAAAAACTTCTTAAGGAAAAATGCCATTCCTTCTGAAGATTTTCTTAAGATATAAAGGTAAACTTCAGAAATTCTTCAGAATTTCTATTGTTTTTTCTTAAGGGGAATGGAGTAAACTTTAGGAAGTTAGAAAGGAGAGGTTTACATGGCTCAAGAAACCATCCTCGTTATTGATGATGAAAAGGAAATTCGTGATTTAATCGGGATTTATCTTACGAATGAAGGTTATCACGTTTTAAAAGCAGCAGATGGGATCGAGGGGTTACAGTACCTAGAGGAGAACAATGTTCATTTGGTTGTATTGGATATCATGATGCCGCGGCTGGATGGAATTCAAGCCTGCATGAAAATAAGAGAAAGCAGAAATGTTCCGATTATCATGTTATCTGCGAAATCGCAGGATATGGATAAGATCATGGGGTTAACTACCGGAGCGGATGACTATGTCACAAAACCGTTTCAGCCTTTGGAATTAGTCGCAAGAATCAAGTCGCAGCTTCGTCGTTATCTTCGGTTAAATCAAACGGACGGAAGCCTACAAGCAACTACAGTCCAACAGCAGGATGTCATTTCGATTGATGAGCTTGTCATTAATATTCCTACACACGAGGTTAAAGTGGATGGGAAAGACATAAAGCTAACACCAAGGGAATTTGCCATTCTAGAGCTGTTGGCCCGCAATCCTGGAGTCGTGTTTAGTACCGAAAAAATCTATGAACAGGTATGGAATGAGCCGTTTTATGAATCGGAAAACACCGTCATGGTTCATATTCGAAATTTGCGAGAGAAACTGGAAAATAACCCGCGGAAACCACGGTATATCAAAACGGTTTGGGGGGTGGGCTATAAAATTGAACAATAAGAACCAGTTCCCTTCCTCGTATCGAAATGGCAGGCATTCTGGCAAACTTGTCCATTTAGTAAAGACAAGCATTCGCATTCAGTTGATCATGGCATTTGCCTTTTGTACGCTTGTTTCCTTATTGGTCGGTTTTGCCACAAGCCCCTTCTTTGTTAGCGAGGACCGCAGGCTCGATTTTACCGAAGGAGTTGTCACCATTGAGGAAAGTGCACGTGATTTGGTGAAACAATTCAACCAAATGAACCAGGATATCAACGAACTCGTAAGGGAATTAGGGGATCAAGATCCTGATTTTAAAAGTCAATTCCTTCAGCCTGCACCGCCTTCTGTGAAAGAAGAAAACGACTGGTTAATCGTCCCTTACAATGGGAAAGCTTTCTATCAAATAACCAAGAATGAATTAATCCAATATTTAATTAACACACCAAAGCAACAAAATAATCTCAAAGTGTTGGTTACGGATTCGGATGGTAAGGTTGTGAATAAATCAGCAGGAGCACATGATACTCAAGTAAATCTTTCCGAAGAAATGAAAAGTGCCAAAAAGACTCTTGGTGAAAAGGTGCATGATGAGCAGCCCATTATTACAAGAATGTATCCAATTACCAATGCTGGCGGGAAAGGCTATTTAATTGTAAGCGGCGTCCCTAAAGCCACATCTGTTTATGAAAAAGAAACGGGAGTTACCCCTTACCTACTTGGACTTATCGCGTTTATTCTCTGTTATTATTTCATAACCAAACGAAAGATGAGGGAAATAGAGGAGATTGCGCTAGGTTTAACGGAAATCGCCAAGGGAAATTTGCATTATCGGATACGGGAGAAAAGTCAAGATGAAGTAGGTTCGCTTGCAACCAACATTAATTACATGGCTTTTGAATTAACCGAAATGATGGAAAGACAAAGACATACTGAAAAATTAAAGGATGAGCTGATCACCAACGTTTCCCATGATTTACGTACACCCCTAACTTCGATCATGGGCTATATGAGACTAGTAAAAGACCATCAGTATAAAAACCAGGCACAATTGGATGAATACGTTGATATCGCTTATGGGAAATCAGAGCAATTAAAGAATTTAATCGAGAATTTATTCGATTTTACCCTTCTAACGTATGAAGGTAACCAGCTCAAAAGAGAAAAGGTTAGCCTAAACCAAATGCTCAGACAGCTAATGGATGAACTTGACCCGATTGCAAAAGATCACGATGTCATGTTTAGCAGCAACCTCCCAAAAGAACCGATCCTGATGGAGATTGATCCGAATCAAATGGTACGCGCGTTGGAAAATGTATTAACAAATGCCATCAAATATAGTACCCCTCCTGGAAAAATTAATGTTCATTTGGTCCAAAACGAACATTCTGTTCAGATTTCTGTTTCAAATCCATGTGATTCCCTTTCTGAGGAGGAGGTTGCTAGATTATTTGATCGTTTCTACCGTGTGGATCCCTCACGCTCCTCCAACAAGTCTGGGGCTGGATTAGGCTTAGCCATCACAAAAAGTATCATTGAATTGCATCAAGGGACCATTCATGTTGAATATAAAAATCAAGTCATTCAAATTTTCATCGAATTGCCTCTTGATGAGGAACATGATTAATGAAAGGATCGTTAATTGGGAACGGTCCTTTTTTATTGGCTTTTGAATTTAAGCATTAAAACAAAAAAGACTGCCGACTTAGTCGACAGCCCCGAAAATCCTTATAGTACAATCTTAATCTTCTTTATTTTTCCCTTTGCCCTTGCCTTTTCCCTTTTCTTTTCCCTTTTCTTTTTCCTTTTTCCATTCATCTTTTTTATGTTTCTCTTTCCAATTATTCCAGCCATTTTCAATTTCTGTTTTTACTTTTTCAATTGGCTTTGGCGGTACTTCTGCAGAAGCGACACCTTTTATATACAGTTCATTATTTACTTCATATACACTGCTTGGCTGCTTAAAGTTTGATGAATCCGTTCCAAATGATTGGATCATCGCTTTAAACATATATTGGGCAATTTTCGTCGTATTTCCAGCCTGATAGTTGCCAGAACCGTTTTGTGCATATCCGGTCCAGACTGCCATTGTGTATTGTGGTGTATACCCGGCGAACCAACTGTCATTTGTCGCGTTGTCGGGATATCCATATTTCGCACGTGTGTGGGCATCAAAATTGGTTGTACCCGTTTTTCCCGCGACATCCAAACCAGAGATATTAGCGGTTGTACCTGTTCCGGCATCAACGACAGTCCGTAACATATCAGTCACCATATAGGCAGTGTAATCCTGCATCACTCGCTTTGGTTTCTCTGCGAAATTTACCGTTGTGCCATCTGCCAAGACAACCTTTTGGACAAAATGCGGTTTATTGTAGATTCCGCCGTTTCCAAAGGCACTGTAGGCACCTGCCATGGCTAGAGGGCTGACGGTATTGCTTCCAATTGCATAAGACTCATAGACCTGATTATTCTTAAACGTAATGCCAAGCTGTTCGGCAAAGCTCCTCGCTTTATCAAGACCAACCTCCCGGAGTGTGAGAAGGGCTGGGATATTATAAGAATTTTGCAGCGCGGAGCGGATGGTCAGCATTCCATGATATTGATGATCCCAGTTAGAAATCTGCTGGCCAGTTGAATAGGTTGTCGGCTGGTCATTGATTAAATGGGCCGTGGACCACTTTAAATTTTCAATTGCGGGACCGTAATCAAGAATCGGCTTAAAGGTGGAACCCGGCTGGCGATTGATATCAACCGCCAAATTGTGGCCAAGAAAATCGGCTTGATAGTCGTTTCGGCCGCTGCCAATCGCCCTGACTTCCCCCGTTTTTGTATCCATAAAAACGAACGCCCCCTGATACTTCGCATCCGGGTAAGCAATGATTTCATTGGTGTTCATCATTTTGTCGGCATAGTCCTGTGCTCTCGGGTCCAGTGTCGTATAAATCGATAACCCATCTGCACTAACGTCAACATCCTTCAGCTTTCCTTTAATCTCTTTTACCACTGCATCCAAAAATGCTTCATACGGCATTCCCTGCTGCTCACTTTTTGGGACAAGCCCTTCTGTGACCGGAACTTTTGAGGCTTCTTCCATCTGTTTTTCCGTAATATAGCCATGCCGGTGCATCAAGCTTAAGACTAGATTTCGGCGGTTGGTAGCCGCTTCTTTGTTTTCCTGCTTGCTTGGGTCGTAATTATTGGGACTCTGCGGCAGTCCGGCTAGCATGGCGGCCTGCGCTAGAGTTAACTTTTTCAATTCGTTTGGCTCTAACCCGTAGTAGTTCTTTGCTGCGGCCGCCACTCCGTATGAGCGGTTGCCCAGGTAGATTTTGTTCAAATACATCATTAGGATTTCGTGCTTTGAATACTTATTCTCCAGCTGATACGCCAAATCCCATTCCTGCACCTTCCGCTTCAATGTTTTTTCAGGTGTCAAAAATGAGTTTTTGATAACCTGCTGCGTAATCGTACTCCCGCCCTGAGATCCGAAATCACCGGTTACATTGACAAAAATGGCTTTGGCCGTCCTTTTGATGTCAATGCCATGATGGTCATAAAAGCGGGAATCCTCCGTGGCAATGAACGCATTTTCCAGCACCTCCGGAATTTGCTCATACGAGATTTTTGTCCGCTTTTCCTTCCCGTATTCATAAATGAAGTTTCCATCTTTATCATAAAATTTCGTCGATAGAGGGTCGATTAATTTGGAAGCATCCAGTTCAGGTGTACCCTTCACCATCGATGCGAACGTGATCGCCCCTGCCCCGGTTGAAACAAGCCCTATCACTAAACAGACAATAAGGACTTTTCTTAACAACGACCCTTTTACGGGCAATTTTTTGCTTATTTGGCGGCTTTCCCTTGTGTTCTCCGCTTTCCTTCGTTCCTCACGAGATTGATAGTTTTCTTCTGTCATAATTCTTCTCTCCGATGATGCATGGGGACGGTTCTTCTGCTTCAGCAGCAGAAGAATCGTCCCCATGTTTTTTTTTACATATAAACATATTCGTAAGGAATGCTCTCTTTATGGGGGATTGCCACTAAATCATCGCAGGTATCAGCAGTGCCCCCAACAGCAGGGTAATAAAGGCGGCGAAAATCATCGCCAGGGATGAAAATGTCGCTTCCTGCTCCCCATATTCCAGCGCCTTACTCGTTCCGGCACCATGTGCGCTCATTCCAAGCGCTAGACCTTTGGCAATCGGCGTCTGGATTGACAGCCATTTGATAACAGAAGGGCCGACAACACCGCCAATCACGCCGGTCAAGATGACGAACACGGTTGTTAATGTTGGCAGGCCGCCAATCTCTTTGGAAACCTCAATGGCAAATGGCGTTGTAATGGACCTTGGAAGAATGGACGTCATAAAATCATATTTCAAATGGATGATTTTTGATAAAGCAAATGTTGAAAAAATCGCCACCAACGAGCCTGTTATGGTACTGAGAATGATTGTTCCTAAATATTTTTTCACCGTTGGCAAGTGCTTATATATCGGTACCGCGAACGCAACTGTAGCTGGCCCGAGCATATGTGTCAGCCACTTCGTTGCATCCAAATATTGATTTGCGGACACATGCATGATTGAAATTAACACGATTAACAGAATTGGCGCAAGCAGTAAATGATGGAATAAAGGAAACGCCCATTTAGCATAAATTTTCTTGGATAACCGATAAATAAGGTAAGTTCCTACAATACAAATTACCATCATCATAGCTGCTCACTTCCTTTCCTTTTTGTTACTTTTTCAGCAATTAAGGCCGTTATTCCCATCACAATGACGGTGCTGACCCCAATCAATACGACGATTTCGGCCCCTTGAAAGCTAATAATTTCATCATAATTCACAATCCCGACTGCAGACGGTACGAAGAATAGCAGCAACTCTGCCAGCAGCCAATTGGCTCCTTTTTCGATCCATTCCAGCTTGATGATGTGAAGGCAAAGTGCCAAAAACAAAAGGAACAAGCCAAACATCGAAGCAGGTATCGGCAGTGGAACGATTTCTTTTAGTGCGGCTCCGAGAAATAAAAAGACATGTATGAATAATATTTGTAAAATAATAACCCCAATTTTCATCGTAAAAATCCTCTCCAAAAGAAGAAAAAGGAAATTTCTTCATGCTCCTTTTACTTCTCGATTTAAACTATAGAGTAATGTTACGACGAATTTTACCATTCGTAAAATACATATTTAGAATGGTTTTCATAACTCAAAGTTATAATGATTCATTCAAAATAAAGTCAATAAAGGTTCTCCCTGCACTGGAAATATAGCGGTCTTTTTTGGTAATGACGGCAAGCTTCCATAGGATGACTGGCCTGAGGGTAATGATTTTTAAATCCCTATTCATTAACCGATTGCAAATGGATTGCGGTAGAACGGTGATCCCCAGGTTGGCTGCCACCATTTCCGACATCAGGTCCCATTGCGTACTTTTAAATAAGATCTTCGGCTCAAAACCACCAGCTATAAAGAATTGATTCCTTAAGATCTGATTTAATGAAAATTCTTCATGGTAAAAGATAAATTCCTCATCTGCTAATGCCTTGATCTCTACTTGTTTACGGGCAGCAAGGTGATGGTCTTTGTGAACCACCAGCATCATTTCTTCCTCTACAATCGGGTAAACTTGAAAATCCTGCTCATCAATAGGCAGAACGGTAACACCAAGCTCAAATTCCCCTTCATCAACGCTCTTGACCACCCTCGCTCCACCGTACTCGGTAATATTTAATTTGATATTTGGAAATTCCTGATGAAACTTAGCCATCACTTTTGGAAAAAATAAACTTCCGATAAACGGCGGCAGTCCAATGTTTATTTCGCCTCTCTTCAAATCTGTCATGTCAATTAACGTCTTTGTCATTTCATCAAGCAGGCCGGTTATCTTCTGGGCATACTCCAGCACCACATTCCCTGCGTCTGTCAGATTCGTTGTCTTATTGCCGCGGATGATTAAGGTCATACCCAACTCTTCTTCCAATGACATAATTGATTTGCTCAAAGCAGGCTGTGAAATATGGGCACTCTCCGCTGCCTTGGTAATACTTTTATGCTTCGCTGCCTCCATAAATAGATTTAATTGACGTAATTCCATTGAAAACACCCCCGTTATGAACTCTTAGATGGATTTTATCATAAGGATATTTCTTTTTAAAAAACGAAAGTCAAAATTTGAGTGCACCAATGTTCAAAAAAATTGGACAAGTATAGTGGATTAGCCTTGTCAACATAACTACTTCTTTCATAGTATTCAGTATGATTATGAAGGGAGGAAAAATGATGTCTGATAGTAAACATTGTGATCCTATTAATGACGAGTGCGACGATGCAACTTTAATTGAAACGACACCTTTTGCCGCGATTGCGATGACATGCGGAGCCGATTCTGAAGATTCTGATTCCAATGGGTCCTCTGGTTCAAGCAGTTCCGGGGATGGCCCTCATTCCGTTTGGTATAGATTAGTTTCCGATACGACTGGCCCTTTGGCTGTAAGCACAGCACATAGTGACTATGATACAAGATTATGTGTCTACACAGGAACCTGCGGTACTTTAACCAAGGTTGCCTGTGATAACAACAGCGGTGCTTGTAAAACATCTTTGTTATTCTTCGATGCAGTAGCAGGAGAAACCTATTTCATTAAGGTAAGCGGTGCTTCTAGGAAGTCGTGCGGAACACTTTATCTTACGATTTTGCCGATCGAATAAACTCATTTTTGAGAGCTTCGATCTATATTTCTAGTAAAAATTTTTTCTAAAAGGAAGGGGGTGCAATTATGTCTGATTGTAAACCGAGATTTATTGCTTGTCCGGAAAATGATGAGTGCACTACTGCCATCAAAATTCGTCATTTGCCCTATTCTGCCATCGAACTTACATGTTCTGCAACAGCAAACCCAGCAGATCCAGTCTGTGCAGGGGGTGATACCCATTCTGTCTGGTTCGGGTTTAAAGCTCCTCGAAATATGAGAATCAGTGCCAATACCATTCTTAGCAATTATGATACAACATTAGGTGTCTACACAGGGAACTGTGATGCTTTAGTTGAGGTAGCATGCGATGACGACAGCGGCGTCCAACAAACCTCCGTTGTTTTCTTTGATGCCATTCAGGGACAAACCTATTTCTTCAAAGCTAGCGGTTATTCTGATGAGTCTTGCGGTAAGTTATATCTAAGTATATTTGAAGTCCCTCCTGTCGTAGACGGTTTGGGAGCAGCCCCACAAGCCCTGAAAAAAGCCCAAAAGCCCAAAAAGTCAAAATGATTTACCATTTTCTCTTGATAAAAAATACCGCTTTGCACAACAGAGCGGTATCTTTATTACGCTAATTCAGGCGTTATTATTCTTTCTGGATTTGTGTATATATTTAAGGCGTTGTTGCGGATAAAGCCGACTGCAGTAATGCCAAGCTCTTCTGCCATCCGCAATGCCAGTTCGGTAGGGGCCGATTTGGACAGGACCGTTCCGCACTTAATTTTTGCAACCTTTAATAATACCTCCGAGGAAATACGGCCGCTAAAGGCAATAATTTTGTCCTCAATGGAAATGTGATGCTTCAGACAATAACCATAAATTTTATCCAGGGCATTATGTCTGCCAATATCGGTTCTCGCAACAATGATGCCATTCTCGTCACATAAAGCCGCATTATGGACACCGCCTGTATCTTGAAAAATGGTCGATGATTCCTGAAGCATTCCCATGAGACGGAAGCAATCTTCTACAGAAAGGACTTCATTATTCACTTCAATCGGCTTAACTGTTCTGGCATCATTATAAAAATAAAAACTCTGCCGGCTTTTCCCGCAGCACGATGTTACAATGCGCTTGGAGTGGAACATTTCATTCAACTTATTCACTCGATGTGTTGTTACGATTGCTTTCCCTAGTGTTTCAATCACTTGCAGTTCCTTTATATCCTCATAGCGGTTGATTATCCCCTCTGACGCCAAAAATCCGACGACAAGTTCCTCAATATCCTCCGGGCTGCATACGAGGGTGGCAAATTCTTGGTCATTTAACATAATCGTGATCGGATATTCCGTCACAACCACATCCTCGACAAGCTGCACGACACCATTTTCATATCGCAGCACCTGGTTTGTTACCTGCATTTGCTGGTCCATACTCCTGTCTCCCTTATTCCCTCATTTACCTTTTTGATCAATTGATTTATCAAAAACAAAAACAGTCATGGCGATATCTTCATCAATATTAATATCGGAAAAGAGCCGCAGCACTTTTGCTCCCATTAAGGTTTCAAACTTATCCACAACCTCTTGTCTCTTATAGATTTCCTTTACCAACTTGGTCCGAGCCTCATGAACGGTTTGCTTTCCTTGTTCAGAGTTAATCATAAACTTCTCTACATTCGTAAGGTTGCCTTTCATTTCACTAATCGCCCAGTTTTCCACGAATCGGGTGCTAATTTCTTTTGGGCCATTTCCAACGTACTCTTTTCTGATTTCCCGAACTAGCATACTAAATTGGTGTTCTAAATTTTTACCCATTATCGACTTCCCCTTCATTTGTCGTCTCAGAATAGTTTTCGATTAAAACAAGGAAACCCCTTCTTTTTAAAATCATCAAATGGGTTTCCCCCTCCTTTTAATCCTTTAAGCCTTCCCCGACACCCTTCAAGAGATTCAAACCAAAACCAATTGCTCGATTGATATCCGGATCGTTCAATACCTTCAATAAATCTAGTATACCTACTTTTGAATTAGACTGAAGCCCTTGTTCTGCTTTTTCCAACCCTTTTGCAACGCCATTCATCAGCTTTTGTGTCATTTCGGGATCAAGCGTCGTCAAAGCGCCGCCTGCTGCCATCGCATTATTGATGAGATTCGTGACAGGCTCTCGCGTCATTTGGCCAACCGCGATTTTTGCCACTTTCTCTTTGGCTTTGACGAGACTGTTCATGGCCTCTAAAATGCCGCTGTTGTGAAGCTCCTGCAACAGTTGAAGTGTATCCAGCAGGGAATCTTTATTTTGCGCAACCTCGGAGATAAGACTCTCCAAGGATTGCGCTTTTTGTTGCTCTTCTGTCAATTCTACCTTTTTAATGATTTTAATTGGCTGAGCCATTATGCGTTCCTCCTGTCATACAGGCCAGGCTGTACATGTTCATTGACGCTTGAAATTGGCACATAATCGCCGCGTTCCCATTTCCGGTAAATCTCAAGACCCAGCTGCGGCGTCCGTGTGGCGTTGCGCGGGTTGAATCTTGGAAGCGGATTTTCTCCCTTGATTTCCAGCACTTCCATTCGCACTTTCGTTTGTTTATATGCAGGTGTATGGGTCACGACATCGACTGCCCCGCCCGTCAGTAAATTAACCGCACTCTCATGACTGGAGGAGTGCATTGGAACATACACAGTTTTTCCTTCCACCCGGTCTGTGACGAGAACTGGCAGACGAATCGCACCATACGGTGAAACAAGGCGGACAAGCGTGCCATCCTTCACCCCGCGCTCTTTGGCAAGCTCAGGTGAAACCTCGACAAAGACTTTCGGGAACTTGTACTGAAGCCCCTCAGATTTATGCGTTAGGTTCCCTTCATGGAAATGTTCCAGCAAACGCCCGTTATCAAGCGACAAGTCGAACTCAGCCGGGAATTCCACCGGAGGTACATAGTCAAACAAACCAAACCGAGCCTTCTTGTCAGGGAAGTTAAAGCCGTTCAGATAAAGAACAGGTGTGTCAGTTCCGTCCGGCGATCCCCATGTAAAGCTGTTCCAGCCTTCAAGAACGTCGTAATTACAATGTGTAAAGAATGGATTTAAGCCAGCCATTTCAGAAAAAATCTCACTTGGATGCGTGTAGTTCCAGTTAAAGCCCATGCGGTTCGCAACCTGCATGAGGATCCACCAGTCAGGCTTGCTGTCGCCTGTTGTTTCTAGCGCCTTATACAAACGCTGGACTCGGCGCTCTGTATTGGTGAACGTCCCGTCTTTTTCAAGGGAAGGCACCCCTGGTAAAATCACATCAGCAAATTGAGCCGTTGTCGTTAAGAAGATTTCTTGAACCACAAGGAAATCAAGCTTCGCAAGCATCGCTTGTGTATGGTTGGAATCAGCATCCACCCAGGCCATATCCTCACCGACAATATACATGCCTTTTAATTCGCCTTTATCAATTGCTTCAAGCATTTCGATATTATCGAGCCCCGGCTGTGCTGGCAGTGTTACTCCATAAGCCTTTTCAAATTTGGTACGAACCTCGTCATTAGCTACTTGCTGATACCCTGGGAAAATATTTGGCATGGTTCCCATGTCACTTGCACCTTGGACGTTGTTATGACCACGGAGTGGGAATGCCCCTGCATTACGGCGCATCATGTTTCCTGTTGCAAGAAGAAGGTTGGCAATGGCAACAGATGTATGCGAACCAGCGATATTTTGAGTGACGCCCATTCCCCAGCAAATGGCGGTCCCGTCTGCTTCATGAATCATTTCAGCGATTTGGATTAATGCCTCCTGCGAGATGCCAGTCATTCTTTCTGCTTCTTCGAGCGTATAAGGAGTAATCATATTTAAGAATTCATCATAATGGTTGACATGCTTTTGAATGAACGCTTCATCATGCCAGCCTTGGTCAATGATGTATTTTGTTACAGCAGACAGCCATACATAATCCGTCCCTTGTCTTGGACGCACAAACAAATCAGCGCGGTCGGCCATTTCATGTTTGCGGACATCGATGGTGATTAGCTTTTGTCCGTGAAGCTTATGCGCACGCTTAATCCGTGTAGCAAGAACAGGGTGTCCCTCTGCGGGAGCACAGCCTACTAAAATGACTAGTCCCGCGCCCGCGATGTCTTGAATCGTTGCGGAGTCACCACCAATGCCGCCGGTTTGTTGCAAGCCCCAAGAAGCAGGCGATTGGCAGTAACGGGAGCAGTTGTCCACGTTGTTAGTGCCGAATACCTGCCGGCTTAATTTTTGAATCAAGTAATTCTCTTCATTCGTGATTTTTGAAGAAGCAATAAATCCAAGTGCATCGCTGCCGTACGTATCTTTAATGCCGCCCAATTTTTCTGCCACAAGATCTAAGGCTTCATCCCAAGAGGCTTCAACAAACACATCGCCCTTGCGGATCAATGGGCTTGTAATCCGTTCTTTTGAATTAACAAAATCCCAGCCGAATTTCCCTTTTACACATGTAGATACACTGTTAACTGGTGCATTTTCAGATGGTTCAATTTTTAAAATCTCATGATCTTTTGTCCACACTTCAAATGTGCAGCCTACGCCGCAGAAGGTACAAACCGTTTTTGTTTTTTCAATGCGTGTTTCTCGCATGGCAGCTTCGACTTCGGAAACAGCAAAGATGGTTTGGTAATCCGGCTCTACCGCTTTGACAAGGTCAATCATTGGTGTCAGTAAATCATCTTCAATTCCTGTCATGAATCCAGCATTACCTAACATGGATTTTTCCATTAAGGCATTACATGGACAAACCGTGACACACTGACCGCAGGAAACGCAGGAGGATTCATTGATGCTTTTACCGCCATCCCATAATACACGTGGCTGCTGGGTCTCCCAGTCAATCGTCAATGTTTCATTGACCTGAAGGTCTTGGCAGGTTTCTACACAGCGTCCGCACAAAATACATTGGTCCGGGTCGTAGCGATAAAATGGATGAGACATATCCACTTCATACCCCTTTGAGCGGTGCGGACGTGTTTGATGCTCGACTCCCATCATTTCCGCTGTATTATGGACACGGCAATTCCCATTATTGTTATCGCAGACCGTACAGTATAATAAATGGTTTTCTAAAATCCGGTCCATTGCTTCTTCCTGAGCCTTTTTTGCCACTTCAGAAGCGGTCAGGATATTCATTCCTTCCTCCACGACAGTTGAACAGGCCCGCATAATGCTGCCGTTCACCTCACACATACAGGTATCACAGCTTTGGACTGGCCCAAGAATTTCTGAATAACAAACATGTGGATGCTGGATATCCTGTGAAATAAGGTAATCCAAGATTCGAGTTCCCGCCTCAATCTCACGGGCGGTTCCATTAATAAACACATTCACTTTTTCCGACAAAATACGTCCCTCCTAAACAAAA
Organism: Neobacillus sp. PVCKKU3; assembly: GCF_058323225.1. Classification (NCBI taxonomy): domain Bacteria; kingdom Bacillati; phylum Bacillota; class Bacilli; order Caryophanales; family Bacillaceae; genus Neobacillus; species Neobacillus sp. PVCKKU3. The sequence goes on along the minus strand of NZ_JBLVQN010000020.1, from coordinate 6,453 downwards.
AACCCCCCATAAAACAGTTGCTATACCTAATTGGTATAAACCGTTTCATGGGGGGAGAATTTCTGAGCATATTTTATATACTAGCGATCATTCCCGCCATATTATTTGTGAGCACGCAGGAAATCAAAGCAACAACTGTTACCTGATTTCAATGCATTCTTCACTAATTTTAAACATTAACACTATGAATATATCATAAATTTGTATTTTTTGCGAACTAAAGCATGTTAGATTGCTAGACGGCTTTCTTTATGTTGTTTAATGCTTGCGAAGCATTAGTCCGTAATGCCTCTTTATATACCATCCAGTAGATCAAAGCGACGAATATTCCTCCGCCAATGGCATTGCCAATAAATACTGGAACTAAGTTAGCAAAATAATCGGTCCAGCTAAGACTGCCGGCAAAAATAGCCGCTGGAATCACGAACATATTGGCCACGACGTGCTGGAAACCGATCGCAACGAATCCCATGATTGGGAACCATATCGCAAACATTTTTCCACCAATGTCTTCAGCACCAAATGCCATCCACACCGCTAAACAGACTAGCCAGTTACAGCCGACTGCAGAAATTAATGCTTGAACAAAGGTTTCGCTTGTTTTTGCTTGGGCGATTGCCACTGTTTTTTCCAAAAATGGTCCTGTTTCTGTCAAGCCGACTACATGGCCAAAGAAATAAGCCACAAAGATAGCACCGACAAAGTTACTGACAACAATCAGCAGCCAATTTCTCAGCAGCTGTATGGTCGTTGCCCGCTTAGCTAATACCGCCAACGGCAATGCCATCATATTTCCCGTCAGCAGTTCACCGCCGGCAATAATGATCAGCATGAGGCCGACCGGGAACACCGAAGCACCGAGAAATGACCCAAATGACCCCCATTCTTTTGGTAAATTGCCAATCACACGTATGTCTAATAGAAAGCCCAATGCGATAAACGCTCCACCTAAGAAACCTAACAGCAGGGCATGACGAATCGGCATTACTGCTTTCTTCGCGCCCGCTTCAACTACTTTTCGGGCAATTTGATCAGGACTATGAAATGCCATATGTTTTCCTCCATTATGTACTTTTTTAAAAATAAAAATAGCCCACCATAAAGCGGTTTCATGCAAATAAATTGACATAAACCGTTTATGATGGGCTAATATCTAAGCATTAAAAAATACTAGAAATCCTTCCCGCCATTATAACAGAATAACAGAATGAAAGTGCAACACCATGTTACATTTCATCAATGAACATTCTATTTCTTCATAACATTTTATAAGATAACATATTTCTTATTTTTTGTGAACATTTTGTGACTTTTTTATATCAAACTACTACTCTTCCACATATGGAATTGTCAGCGGCCCAAGCGGTAAAACAGCCACTGTCATATTCTCGCCATAAATCTGTTTAAGTTTTTCAAGGGTTTTCTCAATATTGTGTGTCGGCTTAAGCATGGCACCCTTCACCTGTTCGTCTGTTAGCTTAGAATAGACGTAGACATCAGACCAAACTTGGATGACAGCCTGTTTTTGCACTTGCCATTGGTCAAACATTTTAAATTCTGGACTATTGATAAGGTCAAGCAAGCCTTGCGGGCTGTCGGCGAGTTCAAAAATTTTCGCGTAATTCCCATGGCTTGGGAGTCCATCTGAGCATTCTGAAGCAACAATAATGGCCCCGCCTTTTTTGACAATCTTCTGTGCAGCGCTCATTCCTTTAACGGCCTGGTACAGATTCTGGTCAAGCGGGTAGCCGGAATTTGAGGTGATGACGACATCAAACCGGTCATCACACCGGACCATGGCGTGTTCTTTGACGAAGGCACATCCCTGATCGTGTGCCTCGTAAAGTTCTCCGGCAAATACGTTTGTGATCTCTTTTTGTTTATTCAGTGTAACATTTAACATAAAATGCGGTTTGCAAAGACCATTAATTTCCCGTGTCATGTCCTGGACTGGGTTATTGACCATATTTCCCCATGTAGCAAGAGGGTCGCCAATCATTCTGGCGTTGTGGAACGTCATGATCGTATCAATCCCGGCAATACCTGGCATGATTCCTTTTGGTCCACCGGAGAAACCGGCGAAAAAGTGCGGTTCAATAAATCCTGTGACAATCCGGAAATCGGCTTCTACGTAGTCTTTATTGAGATACACATCACAACCAAATTTGCTTTTGCCAAGGTTGACCTGTGTGCTTTTTTCATGACAGTTATTATTGATAATCCGGATATTGTCGACAACCCAGTCACCGAGCATCTGCACAAACTCTTCCCTGGTTTGATCGCGGTGAGTCCCTGTTCCATTGATCACCACGAAATTCTCCAAAGGCACATGGTTCAATTCTTCTATTAACATTGGGACAAGGATATGGTTTGGGGTCGGTCTCGTAATATCGCTTATGATAATGGCAACAGTATCCGTCGCTTTGACCATTTTTTTTAAAGGAGGTGTTCCAATCGGATTCCTTAATGCCTGTTCAATTGCTTCCACTTCATTTTCCATTGCAGGAAGGTCTTTAGGTTCTACGATAAATGAATACTCAGGTACTTCTATGTCCATTCCGGTTTGGCCATATAACAGGTTTGTTTTCATGTATATCCACTCCTTGGAAAACGCTTCGTCCATATATGGCCTAATTATACTTTTTCTAATTCTGAAATTCATCTAATATGTTATAAAATTAAAAATATTCTATTTTTCAGGCATAAAAATTAAAAAAGGATGAAGACCATGTCCTCATCCTGCAACCTTAACAATCACCATGTTTATTTGGATGTAATGGCGGCGGGATCAGCCAGCCTTTTTCTTTGTTTAACCGAAGAACTTTTCCGCCAAGCGCTGCCTTTTGGTTATGGATTTGCACATACATCATGGCTATATCTTCCCTAATGGATTTACCGATAATTTGGCTGCAAGTCACTAATCCTGCAGCTATATCGGCCGAAAGTACGGCAGCAATAGCGGGATCCGGAACACGCGCTCCAACCGGAATATCCTCTAAGCAAGCTTCCGGCGGTTCGGGTGACGCTGGAGGTAAACCAACTCCATTTTCCTTTAAAAGTTCTTCCACTTGTTTCTTTTCCTGCTGGCAAAGTTCAATGGCTTCTTTTAATAATTTTTTTAAATCGTCGTCACCCGCATGGTTTATCATCGTTTGATAACCCGCAATCATACCATTACCAGCTAGAACAGATGCCCAAAGATCAAATACCTCTCCATAATGCATTGGCTCTTCCTTAGGATTTCCACTCAAAATACCCATTGCAAACCTCCTCAAATTATAAGAAAAATAACTCATTCTCGTGCCACCTTTCCTAAAGCACATTCAATAGCATTTCCCATAATCCCAAAAAAATGAGGCATGGGGACGGTTCTTTTGCCTCATTTTCTGGGAATGTGAGGCACGAGAACCGTCCGAGACCGCTGAAAAACACTCCTATGTTTGGGTTCATAAAGATAAAACGGCCTCGGTTGAAGGTGAAAGTAAAAATTGGCTTTCTATTTGCCCGTGAGTGCAAGAAAAACAGCGCTCTGGTAAAAATAAGCCTGCTATTTTTCCCGTAAGCGCAAGAAAAGCAGTCATCCGGTAAAAATAAACCGGTCTATTCTTCCTGAAAGCGTAAGAAAAGTAGCATATTGGTAAAAATAAGCCGCCTATTCTTCCCATGAATCCAAGAAAAATGGAGCACTGGTAAAAATAAGCCAGCTATTCTTCCCGCGAGCACAATAAAAGTGTCCCTCCGGTAAAAATAAGCCACTTATTTTGCCCGTGCACCCTAAGAAAAGAAGACCACTCAAGCTTCTTTGTATGTATTTCTCACTAGTCTCGGACGGTTCTTCTCCCCCCCATTTTTCTAGTGAAAGTGAGGCACGAGAACCGTCCCCATGCCTCATTTTCTTATCTCACTGTACTGAATATGAATCCGGTTTTCCGGTTTGTGGTCGACGGTATATAGGACGATTAGAAAGAACCATTCTAATGGTTTCATGATGAGGTAGACAAGGTCTGCAGACCACTTTGTGTTAATATGCCTGCTAAGTGGATATCCGTACTTGTCGTAAAAGTGGCGAATCACTTTATGGCAGGCTGGTGTATATTGCTCAAGAATGTTTTCAAAGGCATTGGCAATCAATAATTGCCGGTTTACCACAATTCGATTACCTCCCCTTATTCCTGCCCTGATTGGCTTCACCAATTTTTGATGCCCCCTTGCTGAAACTGTACACAAGTAATGGCCGTCTCCCTCAATCATCACTGGTTCCGGCGTAGGAATATTCGAATAATGAAAAGAGCTTGTGTCAAGAAACACGCGGATAAAACTATCAGGACGTTGTCCCAACAAAACAAGAAGTAGCTGGATTACGATGAGCACAGGAAACAGGAAAATGGCCCATAGCTTAGGCATTTTCTGATAGCTTGAACTGACTTTGTATAAGTAAACTAATATCGGTTGTTTGTAATCTACCGCTGCTTCCTTCTGTTTTTCAAGAAAGTAAGATAGTGATTCCTTTAACCGAGCGATATACAAAAATAGTAACGATACGAAACTTGCCTGTAAGAGAGGAATCGAAAATTCCATCCCATCTTCAGGCAAGAATGTATGAGTCAGATAGACAATAGCAAACAAGATATTCCCAATTACAACCGTGCTACAGATTACATATACAATCGGCGAAAGTACCCCTTGATAGGAACCAATCAGCCAAAAGCTAAACATTCCTAAAATCAATAAAACGACCACTGACAATACATGCTCGTTTGCGAGGGAGGCATAGCCATTGGCTTTCGCACTGCCAATCGAATAAATCTGAATCGGCTCGCCAGCCTCCAGTCCTAGAGAATTGAGAAAGAACCCCACCAAACATAAACAAAAAATGGCTGCTGAATACATAGCATCTATAATTTTTATTTTTACAGAACCGCCATTTGCCGCTTTTTTATTTGCTTTCTTTGAAAAACTTTGGATCATTCTAATGAAAGCATAAACGGGAATGGAAAAAAATATGAGCATCATGAAACCAACTAGCATTTCATCCCTCCTTACACTATATACATCGAAATTCTATGTATATTTAATATGTTAATACATAGAAAATCTATGTACAAGATTTTTTTTAAAAATTTTCGAATCGAAAGTTCGGTCGGTGCTTATGAGGTGCACTTCAAAATGCTCAGGAATAGCCAAATAACTAATTAAGAGGATATTCTATTAATATGGAAAAATGAAGCAAATACATATCAAATCATAGGATGGAAGTCATTTAATTATGAAAGAATTTGAAGAAATACAAGTAAAGAAAAAAATAACAATCGGCATAACATGCAACAAATGTGGTAAATCGAAAAAAATATCCAAAGATGGCTGGGAATGTGGAGAACTCCAATCTTTCTCCCTGTCCTTTGGATATGGTTCAATGTTTGATGAAGAGGTATGGAAATTCAATCTCTGTGAAACCTGCCTGACCGAATTTGTCAAGACCTTTAAACATGCTCCTAACATCTATGAGGTCTAGCAAATGCTAGGCTTTTATTTTTTGTTAATAATATTTTGAATTATTGAGGTTTAATATAAATTTATTTGCCGTAGCAAAATTGTGGCAAGGAAGTTTGAATCATCTCCCACAGCACATCATATGTAGGAACCGAAATTCGAATAAATACAATTCAACCAGTTAATTTGCTCTAGAAAGGGTTTTACATATGAAACCATTTAAAGAAAAAGAAAAACATAAGAAAAAAATACGTCATTATGTGTTTGAAGAAATTATTGAGTTTGTTTTTGAAGGCATTTTAGGTCTGTTCTGGAGATTGGTTGTAGGGATCTTTCAGCTTTTAGGAAGATTGATTGCAGCTATTTTTCATCATTTCTTTTAGATCAAACAAAAGGAGCGAAGAAAGTTTTTCGCCCCCATCCTTACCTAAACTATTAATTAAGATTTTTATAGTATATAACCGTCGTATCTAATTTTCCATTTTCAGACATTGCAAAGTTTGGAATCCGACCAGCTTGAATGTAACCAAGGGAATTATAAAGTCTATTAGATGGATCACCTTCCCTGGTATCAAGCACGACTAGCGTTCTCCCCATTTGAATGGCGGTTTCATGAGCCTTCTCCATTAGTAAACGACCAATACCAATTCGGCGAAAATTCGGATGAGCCATGAGCTTGGCAATTTCAACCCTATGTTTGCCATTCTGCTTTGAACATAGATGTAATTGAACACTTCCGGCGATGGTATTATTTATCTTAGCAACAAATAAGATTACCATTGGATTTAAGACAGATTCCCAATACTTCCTTGCCTCGTTTTCCTCTAATGGCGGTAAAAATCCAATCGAAGCACCATCTTCAACAACTTGAATAAGAAGTGCTGAGAGTTCGTTCAAATCTTCCTCAATAGAGATGCATCTCTCTATTTTTATGTTCTTTCTAACTTCTAAACCATTTTTCAT